>JAXHUK010000019.1:0-7949 GCA_034189725.1 Chloroflexota bacterium
GTTTGTCGCTCTCCACCAACCGTCCTCTCTTTGATATTTAAGATGAAAGAGCCTTCAGGCTTGAGAACACGTCTAAGTTCATTTGATATCGGGAGAAACCATTCTACATACTGTTTGATGGGAATTCCTTCATACGTCTTTTTTCTATTGTCGGCATACGGGGGGGAAGTAAATATAAGATCGATACAAGCGTCAGGCAGCGTTGCCAGACCGCTGAGGCAATCACCGTGAATAAGTTTATCAAGCTCTAACATGTTCTCTAGTTTATGCCTTCTCAGGACGAGCGTCAATTACATTTCCCCATACAATTCATAAGCATACCACCCGGAATTTTCCCAGTTTTTTAACAACACTCTTACTCCATCTCGTCCCAGTTATTTCCCACCTTGATATCTATCTTGAGCGGCACCCTGAGTTCCAGGGCGTGAGGCATTATGGTGAGCACCAGTGCCTTTAGCTCTTCCAACTCCTCTTGAGGTAGCTCGAAGAGCAGTTCATCGTGCACCTGGAGGATCATCTTTGCCTCAAGCCTTTTCTTATCCATTTCCCGCTGAAGCTCGATCATCGCCACTTTGATGATATCGGCGGAGGTGCCCTGAACCGGCATATTGATCGCCATTCGCTCGGCTGCCATCCTCACCTGAGCATTAGGGGAGTTGATCTCAGGAATGTAGCGCCGTCTGCCCAGGAGCGTTTGCACATAGCCCTTATCCGCTGCCTCTCTCTTGGTCGAGTTGAGGTACTCCTTAACGCCGCTGTATTTCTCGAAGTATGCCTTTATAAACTGCGCTGCCTCCTGCCGCGAAAGCTCGGTGGCCTGTTCCAACCCATACTCGCTCATCCCGTAGATCACCCCGAAGTTGACCGTTTTTGCCAGACGCCTCATATCTGAGGTGACCTCTGCCGGCGAAACCCCGAATACCTGCGAAGCGGTTGTGGTATGAATATCCTCATCCTGAGCAAATGCAGCAATGAGGATAGGGTCCTGTGAGAGATGTGCCAGTGCTCGCAGGTCGATCTGGGAGTAGTCGGCAGAAAGAAGCAAGGCCGTTTCTTTTTCGGCGATAAAGGCTCTCCGTACCTGTCTTCCCTCCCCGGTACGCACCGGTATGTTCTGTAAATTCGGGTCGCTGGAGGACAACCTGCCGGTGGTGGTACCTGTCTGGTTAAAGCTGGTATGTACTCGCCCGGTGTTGGGATCAATCAAAGCGGGGAGAGCGTCGACGTAGGTCGATTTCAACTTTGCCGCCTGACGGTACTCAAGCAGCAGCTCGATGATAGGATCTGTCCCCTTAAGTCCCTCCAGGACGGAGGCGTCCGTAGAATAGCCACTCTTGGTTTTTCTCGTTCGCGGTAGCCCAAGCTCGTCGTACAGTACTGCTCCCAATTGCTGCGTTGAGTTTATATTAAATCTGTGTCCTGCACATTTATATATTTGTTCCTCAAGCGTGGCCAGCTTCTCACCCATAGACCACGACATGTCTCGCAACGTTGAAATATCCAGAGCAACTCCGTTCGTCTCCATTCGTAATAATACTGGCAGCAGCGGCATCTCGACCTCAGTGAAGAGCTTCCATAATCCCTGCTCCTTGAGCTCTGCCTCAAGCAGCGTACGCAATCTGTTGGTACAATCGGCGTCAGAGCAGGCATACTCTGCTACCCGGGGGATATCTACCCATCCCATCGAAATCTGCTTCGCTCCCGTTCCGATCAGGTCGGTTATCGGAGTCATCTCGATACCCAGTCTGGAGAATGCCAGGGGCTTCAGTCCCAACGCTTTTTCACCTAAAAGACAGGCGGCAATCATTGTATCGAAGCCAAGGTTCTCTACAGTCACCCCGTATTTTAAGAGAACAGTCATATCATACTTGCCATTATGGGCTGTCTTAGCGATGCCAGGGTTTTCCAGAAGCGGCTTTATTTTGGAAATGACCTGGGATAGCGGGATCTGGTTTCCTGTGGAATGTCCCACGGGTATATACCATGCCTTCCCCGGTGTTGCGGACAAGGAGATTCCAACCAGCGCTGCTTGTCGAGGGTCTATTCCTGAAGTCTCAGTATCGATGGTGAACGAGTCCTGTCGGGACAAAACGCTGATGACCATGTCGAGCAATTCAGCACTATCCACAACCTGATAGTCAATGGTCTCCTCGATGACGTTATTATCTAATGGAGTGGGGGTTTTCTGGTCAGCCACAGACTCGGGTAGTTTGGACAGGAGACTGGAGAACTCCAATTCACGGAAGAGGCTGGCGACACTGTCACGCTCGTAGGCACTGAGACGACAGGTGTCCAGATCAAGTGTGATCGGTACATCCAAGGCTATTGTAGCCAGTTCCTTGCTCTGTCTCGCCTGGTCTTCGCCTTCAATCAGTAGATTTCGCACCCTTTCGGGCGTTACTTCATTAATATGGTCGTAGATGCCCTCAATGCTTTTGAACTGCTGAATCAGCTTCGTTGCTGTTTTCTCACCGATGCCACGAACACCAGGAATGTTATCCGAAGGATCGCCCTTTAGTCCCTTTAAGTCAGTGAGCTGATGCGGGAGCAAGCCGTAGCGCTCCTGTACAGCCGTCTCATCATACATAATAGTATCGCTAAACGTTCTACCTGGACGGGGCAGGAGCACATGTACTTGTGGTGAGATGAGCTGTAGTACATCAGTATCCCCGGTAACGACAATAATGTCGATACCTTGATCACTTGCCTGCCGACATAGTGTGCCCAAAAGGTCATCTGCTTCATACCCTGGCAACTCGAATGAGGGAAGATGGAAGGCCTCGACCAGCTCTCGAACTCGTCCAAACTGGTTTTTTAGATCATCCGGGGCAGGAGGGCGGTGGGCTTTGTAATCCTCGAACTGCTCGTGCCTGAACGTTGGTGCCGCGCTATCGAATGTCATCGCCCAGTGGGTTGGTTTTAGCTCGGCGACCACCTTGAGCAGCATACTTGCGAAGCCATAGACAGCCCCGGTGGGTTCCCCGGTCCTGTTTACTGTAAACTGGGGCAAAGCGTGGAAAGCACGATGGATCAGGGCATGCCCATCGAAAAGGATAAGTAGTTGCTTCTGATCTTGCATATCAATACTAATGAATACTTGTTGACATATGATAAGAGACGGAATATTATGCTGTATACTCTGGAGGTTCCAATCTGTCTATTATATCAAAAGAAACAGGGGGGTGACATCGTGGAAAGGGTAGAAAGCTTGAGCTTTGGCTCAATCGTGGTTGGGGGCAAAAAATATAGACGAGATCTTCTCCTGTTCCCCGATGGGACGGTTAAACAGAGAAAGGGAGGATTTTGGATATTCGGCAGCCATGACATCAACAAGGACGAGGTCGATGAACTAGTGAGGGCAGGTGCAGACGAAATCGTGATTGGAATAGGGACGAGTTCAGGTGCCAAGGTGTCCGACGATGCCAAAGCTCATGTCGAACAAGCCCAGCGACAACTCTACATCCTGCCCTCTCATGAAGCATTTCCGGAATTCAACCGCCTATCAGACCTTGGGAAGAAGGTGGCAGCGTTAATCCATATAACCTGTTAATTAGATGGGCTGATCTTACTCTCTAACTAATATGTGCCAGCAGCTGGTTCCTCGCCAGGGTGCATTTCTTTCCACTTTGCCAGAAGTTGCTCTTTGGTCTCCTTATTGTCATCATCAGGGACACAGCAGTCGACCGGGCAGACATCGACGCAGCGAGAAGTCTCGTGTGATCCCACACATTCGGTACACCGAGCAGCATCTATTTCATAAATCGTATCACCCTCGGTTATCGCCTGATTCGGGCACTCGGGTTCACACGCCCCGCAGCTTATGCACTCATCGGTGATTTTGTAGGCCATCTATTTTCCTCCTAAACACTTTTTATATGGCTTTGGATTCTATTTCCAATAAATTACTGGTCCAAGCCAAACTTCTTTCTTAATGCCACCACGACATGTTCAGGTACGAGGCTGCTTACGTTACCCCCAAGCTGGCACGCCTCTTTAAGCAAGCTGGAGCTGATAAACTGGTATTCGAGGTTGGTCATGAAGCAAACCAATTCGATATCGTGAGCCAGTGTCTTGTTCATCAGCGCCATCCCGAACTCCTTTTCGAAATCAGAAGTCATCCTGAGGCCACGTACCAGAACCTTGGCGCCTATCGCCCGGGCAAACTCAACAGTAAGCCCGGAGTAAGTACTCACGCGTACATTGGACATGTGCGCAACAGCCTTTTCCATTAATTCGGCTCTCTCTTCGTTATTGAACATGAGGTTTTTCTTGGGGACATCGTAGATACCGACGACTAATTGATCGAAGAGATCAGACGCCCTATGGACAATGTCCAGGTGACCATTAGTCACCGGATCGAAGCTTCCCGGATAAAGAGCAATAGTCAAGATAAACCCTCGGCGTGTTGATAGACTGAAACGCAGCTATCGCCATGATGGAGACCCCTTACCTGGCAAAAATCCCCGTATTCTTTCTTAAGGGGCATACGACGAGAATGTTCGATAACTACGGTTGAATCCTTTCCGACCAGGTGAGAGGAGGTGAGCTTCTCTGCTGTAATAGTAATAGATGAATCTGTGTAGGGAGGATCCATAAGCAGTATCCCATATTCTCCGTGAAGAACTGAAAAGGCTTTAGCAACGCTTATACAATAGACAACTCCCTGATCAGCAAATCCGGTAGTACCCAGATTCTCCTTGATCAAGGAGCATAACTTCGGTTCCTTCTCCACAAAATCCGCCCACCCTGCTCCACGGCTCAGGGCTTCTATGCCCAGAGCACCCGTACCTGAATACAGGTCGAGCACCCTTGACCAATCCGTAGCTACGGATTCCAACATTGAGAAAATCGCTTCGCGAACCAAATCAGATGTTGGACGGACATTTGATCCCCGCGGAGATTTCAATCTATATCCCTTAGCCTTACCTGCGATTACTCTCATCGCCACACGGAAAATCTTAGTAAATTATAACAGCGCGAAATCTTTCGTCAAGTGCCTGAATTGTATTATAATCGAATATGTCTGGGATATACTTTATCACAAATCATACGGTAATCAAAACATGGGAAAGGTGTAGTAGAATTGAACATCCAACTTTATGATACTACCCTACGCGATGGAGCAGGTCAAGCCGGGATATCCTTTTCTGTGGAGGATAAACTCAAAATCATAAGGCGACTTGATGACCTTGGTATATCATATATCGAAGGTGGCTGGCCAGGTGCTAATCCCAAGGATGCAGAGTTCTTCGTCCGGGCGCAGAAGCTTCATTTAAATCAGGCGAGGTTGGTCGTATTCGGCAGTACCCGCCGTGCCCATACCGAGGCAGCAAATGATCCCAATCTTCGTGCACTGTTGGACACGGGGGCGGAGATATTCACCCTGGTGGGAAAATCCTGTGACCAGCATGTAATCCAGGTTTTAAATACCACACTGGATGAAAACCTGCTCATGATCGCTGATTCCATCCGTTACCTGAAAGCGGCAGGAAAAACGGTATTCTTCGACTCCGAGCATTTCTTCGATGGATTCAAATGCAATGCTGAATATACCCTGCGTACTATTGAGGTGGCCGCTGAGGCTGGGGCTGACTGCGCTGTACTCTGCGATACCAATGGTGGTTGTTTACCTGCTGAGATAACTACTGCTGTTGAAGCTGCAAAAAGGATCGGTGTTCCCCTGGGTATTCATGTCCACAATGATGGTGATTTGGCCGTTGCGAATACCCTCGCTGCAGTTCAAGCAGGTGTCACCCAGGTTCAAGGCACGATCAACGGGTATGGCGAGCGTTGCGGTAATGCCAATCTCTGCTCCATTATCCCTGTACTGAAACTCAAGATGAACATCGACTGTGTTACTGATGAACAATTATCACGGTTGACTGAGGTTTCTCACTACGTAAGTGAACTCGCCAATCTGAGCCCTGATGCCTCCCTTCCCTATGTCGGAGCCAGCGCATTTACCCACAAGGCTGGATTACACATATCGGGAATGATCAAGTATGGGGAAAGCTATGAGCACATAAATCCCGAACTGGTGGGTAATCGCAGTCACATTTTGGTTTCCGAACTCTCTGGTATGAGCGCAATCACGTATAAGGCAAGGGAGCTAAAACTGGAAATCCCCGAGGGGCTTCAAGCAAAAGCGGTATTGGAGCGGATAAAGACTATGGAAAGTCAGGGATTTCAATATGAAGATGCGGAGGCGTCGTTCGAACTTTTACTCAGACGCATCCAGCCTGATTATGAGCCGCCTTTTGAGTTGGTAGACTTCATGGTTGTTGTTGAGCGGCATCGCCGGCTTTCTTCTACCCTGCAGCAGGAGGATATGCTCTCAGAGGCGATGGTGAAGGTAAAGGTTAGCGGCGAGATATTCCACACTGCAGCCGAGGGCAATGGTCCGGTCAATGCACTGGACGCTGCGCTACGAAAGGCGTTACTGCAGTTTTACCCCAGTCTGTCAGTAGTGATGCTGGTAGATTACAAGGTTCGCATTCTCGATGAAAGCTACGGTACCGAATCACGGGTGAGGGTACTTATGGAGTCCAGTGATGGTGAGCACGATTGGCATACCGTGGGAAGCTCGACTAACATCATTGAAGCCAGCTGGCTGGCGCTAGCTGACAGCCTGGAATACTGGCTGCTTCGCAAAGGCAAGGAAGCAGAGTAGCGCTGTGGGATATGGTAGATTACCACGGGAAGGAAGTGACTCCCGTAAAATGAGAATTATGGCGAGCGCTTTCCGGCCTTGATAATTAGAAGCGGAGGGCAGGTGACTCGATTCATTTTAGTAAGACATGGGCAGACGGAGTGGAACCGGGTGGAACGGTTTCGGGGAAGAGCCGATCTTTCTCTGGATGAGACCGGGTTGAGGCAAGCCCTGGCCGCTGCCCTTAAGCTGAAAGATTGTGACATAGCAGCCATTTACTCAAGCCCCCTCAAGAGAGCGCGTGAGACAGCCAGCGTTATCGCGAGACAGCTCGGCATACCGGTCACGCTGGAAGAAGGGCTCATCGATATAGATTTCGGAAGCTGGCAGGGGCTATCGCCTGAGGAAGCAGCACAACAGGACAAGGCACTCTACAGCAAATGGCTCGAATACCCGCACCAGGTTCGCTTTCCCCAGGGTGAGAGCCTGGAGGACGTTCGCCAAAGGGTGGTCGCTGCAGTCGAACACATTGCTGCTGAGCACAGCAACAGGACTGTGATTCTTGTGTCTCATAAAGTTGTTTGTCAGACTCTTCTGGTCGCTATGCTAGGATTGGATAATTCACACTTCTGGCAGGTAAAACAGGATGTGTGTGCCATCAATACCTTCGAGTTGAGTGATAGCTTCTCCACGGTCATTCAGCTTAATGATACCTGTCACCTGGAGAGCCTGCACAGGAAGACATGACGCCGGATATGGTTCACTGACACGAAATTCAAATGGACAAGACGTATGGCAACCACTACTGACACAATCTCTGCTCCCAGGGGGAGTCAATCGAGCATTGACAAGATTATCGAGGTGCTGGCCAAAGAATATGGTACCGTCGACTGGAGCCAGCATAGCGATCCTCTCTCCGAGCTCATCATGACCATTCTCTCACAGAATACATCGGACCATAACTCACGGCGTGCGTTTGCTCAGTTGCTCGCCAGATTTGGCGACTGGCAGAAAGTGGCTGAGGCCAGCGTAGAGGATATCGCCCAGGCGATAAAGCTCGGTGGTCTGGCCCAGGTGAAAGCACCCAGGATTAAGGATATACTGCAGCAAATTGTAACGCAACGCGGCTCGCTCGACCTCATGTTTCTTCAGGAGTTGCCTCTTACTGAGGCAAAAGCCTGGTTGCAGAGTTTACCTGGAGTAGGTCCGAAAACCGCATCCTGTGTGCTTTTGTTCTCATTGGGGAAGCCGGTGCTGCCCGTGGATACCCATGTACAGCGTGTGGCGAAGAGACTGGGGC
>JAXHUK010000002.1:0-11156 GCA_034189725.1 Chloroflexota bacterium
CATGGGCAGGCTGCCCGACGTCGGGCAGCCTGCCCTTTTCTTATTGGAACGAGATTCTATCCCAAACTTATCAGTTTGTGACCACCAAGGAGGTGGAAATGCAGATGGGGAACCTCTTGTCCAGAGTCGGGGCCGGAGTTAACTACCATTCGGTAGCCACTTTGCGAAATCCCTTCGCTCTTCGCTAACTCGCTTACCACCTGAACGAGGTGTCCCATGAGTCTCTCATGATCAGCGCTGATCTCAGAAAGCGATGGAATATGCGCCTTCGGCATTATGAGGATGTGTGTTGGTGCTTTGGGATTGATATCGCGGATGGCCACAACATCCTCGTCCTGATACAAGAATTCGCTTTCAATCTCACCGCTTATAATACGACAAAAAAGGCAACTCACATTCTCCTCCTCCTTGCGGAACACATAACCTCATCCCCCGGGGGGCAATAGCCCCCTTCATGCTATCCTAAAGTTTAGAGACCTACCTTACGAGCAACTAACTCTCGGTGATAATCAACATCACCAAATGCGAGGTCTGATGTCAACGCCCTTCTGTAATAGAGCCCGATATCATGGTCTCTGGTAGTACCGATTGCGCCATGGATTTGCACTCCTCTTTCGGTGACAAATCTATACGCCTGGCCCAAGTATGCCTTGAGCATGGACACCTTTGTGGCGGCCTCAGGAAGTCCTTCCCCGACCATCCAGGCAGTCTCATAGAGATAGTTCTTGCTGGTATCCACGCTTATCCACATATTTGCTAAGTAGTGCTGGATCACCTGGTTTGCGCCGATGGGTTTTTCATAGGCTATCCTATCCTTAGCATAGACATTGCTCATATCCAAAGCCGCCTCAGCACCGCCAGTCATCTCAGCGCATTTAGCCGTAGTAGCCTGCTCCAGAGTCCTGGCTACAACAGGCCATCCTTCGTCCACTGCTCCAAGAACGTTCTTCTTGGGGACGCTGACATTCTCGAAGACAACTTCGCATAGCTTATCAAGACCCGTCGTCGGCATCACCTCACATTTAATCCCAGGGCTCTTGGCATCCACCAGGAACAGGGTGATCCCTTCCTCAGGGGAGGACCCACTGCGGGTTCTGGCGGCACATATCAGGTAATCAGCAATATGGGCATTCTCCACAAAGAGCTTGGTACCGTTAATAACGAAGTTATCTCCCTGGGCCACTGCCTTCGCTTCAACACCCATAGCATCATACGTGGCACTGGGCTCAACAAGGGCCATAGTGAGTATCATCTCCCCGCTAGCTACTTTAGGGAGGAACTCTTTTTTCTGCTCCTCGGTACCTGCAGTAAGAATAGGTAAGCTCCCCAGAACGACAGTGCAGAAGAAGGGGCCAGGCATGATATTTCGTCCCATCTCCTGTATGAGAACAATCAGGTCCATGTACTCCATCCCCATGCCATCGTATTCTTCGGGGATCATCAATCCTATCCACCCCAATTCTGCCACTTTCCTCCATAATTCCGGCGAGTGCCCCTTCTCATCCTCCTCCAATTCCCTGACAAGCGACTTGGGATATTCCTTGGTCAAGAAGTCCCGTGCCGATGATTTAAGCATTTCTTGCTCTTCGGTGAAATCAAGATTCACTGTTCCACTCCTCACATGATAGTTAATCTAGGTTCTGGGCAATCCCAGGCTCACCCAGGCAACGAGGTTTCTCTGAATCTCCGAGGAACCACCAGCTAGGTTCGCCCCTGAAGTAAGCTGGTACGCATCCTCATACTTGCCCGAGAGGAGCGCCCATTTTGAGTCTGCTTTCACTTGTCCGTACATGCCCAACAACTGGCAGCCAGTATAGGTAATACGCTGTCCCATTTCACTACCAAATACTTTTGCTGCTGAGGCAGCACCGGCAGCTTCAGGGCCCAATCCGGCTGTTTCCTGCATCCACGCTATCCTGTAGGATAATGCGCGCCCCACCTCGCATTCTATCGCGAGTTGCGCCAATCTGCTTCGAACAAGTGGATTATCCGCCAGAGTTTTACCGTTCCACTTCGTCTCTTTACAGAATTTCACCAATTCCTCTACATCTCGTCTGCCCGCAGACATTATCCCAACACTCGTCCTCTCGAAATTCATCGTCGCCCTGGTCACAGCCCACCCCTGATCTTCCTCACCGACAAGATTCTTTGCCGGGACACGGACATCATCGAAGAATACCTCATTGAACAGATAAGAGCCCTGCATACTATAAATAGGGCGTTTCGTAATCCCCGGAGTGTTCAGGTCCAGCAGGAAGAAAGAGATTCCCCTGCTCCTTCTCAAATCCGGATTGGTTCTCGCAAGTAGAAATATCCAATCGGCGTGGTGACAGTTACTAGTCCATATTTTTTGACCATTTATAACATATTCGTCCCCATCTCTCTTGGCATGAGTGGTAAGCGAAGCCAGGTCGGAGCCGGCATTGGGCTCGCTCCATCCCTGGCACCAGAACCTCTCAGCCCGGGCAACAGGGGGCAGGTGCTCCTTCTTCTGATCCTCATTACCTACAGCAAGGAGCGTTGGCCCCACCATCCCCACACCGAATATATCGATTCCCGGTGCCCCATAGTATCCCATAACTTCGCTGAGAATGAGCTGTTCAGCTACTGGAGCATCCGATCCTCCATATTCCTTAGGCCAGGGCCTGACTAACCAGCCTTTCTTGGCCATCTTCCCTGCCATCTCTTTGTGGAAGAGCCATCCCTCTTCCGAAGACATCCCCTCCATGCCACCGACATAACCTGGTGGCGCATTCTTCATCTCCTCACGGAAAAAATCATCGAACTCTTTCCTCAGCGCCTCTTGTTCTGGCGTGAATCTAAAATCCATTCTTAACCCCCTTCTTTTTCAAGCTAGCTAACGATATGTGTCTGAGTATGAATCGATTGCCCACCTCCTTCTCTACTTTCGTTACTCACGACCAGGTACTTCTACCTCAGAGATTAAATATACATAAATGAAGGCCTTCATAGGTTTTGCCCCTCATTGTAGTTTTTCGAAATCATAAAGTCAACAGATGTGCTGCAAAAAACCCCAGGGGATTGACGATAGCTTCAAGAGAGACTAGAATGCCTCGTATTGATAGAAGGAGGAGCCGGTATGCTTACCAAAGCTGAGCTTGAACGATACCAAAGACAGATACTTATTGAAGGATTCGACGAGGCGGGACAGGAAAAGCTCAAGCAAGCTAAGGTTATGATCGCAGGCGTGGGAGGACTGGGAAGCCCCATTGCTATCTATCTCACAGTGGCTGGAGTGGGACACATACGCATAGTGGACAATGACGTAGTGGAGCCTAGCAACCTCAACAGGCAAATATTGCACTGGGATAACGACATCAGCAAGGCGAAGGTACAGTCTGCCAGAGAAAAGCTTTCGCAGTTGAACCCCAATATAACGGTGGAGGCGCTACAGGAAACCATAGCGGAGGATAACGTTCTGGAGCTCGTGGGTGATTGCCACCTGATAGTAGACGCTATGGACAACTTCCCCGCAAGATACCTGCTCAATAAGGCAGCTTTGACAAAGAGGATACCCTTTTTTTACGGTGGCATCAATGGTTTGTATGGCATGGCAACTACACTTATTCCGGGAGAGACAGGCTGTCTGCGATGTATTGTAAACGAGGCACCACCGCCTATGGTCATTCCTGTCATTGGAGTCACCCCGGGAATAATTGGCTGTATTCAGGCAACAGAGGTCATAAAATACATCGTCGGTAACGGAAAACTTTTAAAAAACCGCCTCTTGCTTGTCGATGGCCTGGAGATGACGTTTCAAGAGGTAGAGTGTGGTATAGACCCCAAGTGCCCGGATTGCGGTTGCTTGTAGGGGCAAGTTACAAACAACGATGTATTACACACATGGAGATGAATTCAGCACCTGAGTAAAAGAGGCGAAAGGGAACGTGTTCCCTTTCGCCTCTTTATTCTCTATCGTAATCTCAGCCCCCAGACACAACAAGCCCCAGAACTACACCGTCACCGTCACTCAATACGGTGTCCTTGCGTACCTGTTTGCCGTTCACCATCACAAAGACCTTTCTGGAATCTTCGTCAGTAAACTCTTCCAAGATGACATCAAGAGCTGTTATCCCATCCCGGTAGGTGATATCGAAATTGCTCCGTTTCGTCTTCGATCTACTTATGATGGGGGCCAACACTTTGACCGAGATCATCCATTGCTCCTATCTATGGCCAGAGGTCTTTAGCAACATCGTCCATGCCCAGAGAAACGAGCTTATCTTTACTGGGTTTACCTGTCTCCAAGTCCCAATCCATAAACTCACACAGTTCTTTGGACAGGTTATCGACATCAATGGTCACACCAGCTAGAGGTCCTTCCTTCAGTGGTGGTACTCCTTTAATTCGTGCCGGCAACTTATAATCTTCGGGCTTAATACCCTCACGCACATTAAACGCCCGACGTATATTCGCTATCCTCTCACCAACAACCAAAGAATCAGGCATGGAGAACTCCCAACCTGTAACCGCAGCAAGGAAGTTAGGGACAGCATCCATCGGCGTGACATACGAACCAAAGAGACAGCAACCTGCTGCACTCATGGTATGTGATGAATTTGCCATCATTCCATGCACCATCGCCTTGCCCGTATATGCATACTGCTCCAGTGGAGGTAGCCCTTCAAGCTCTAATCCCGCAGCAGGCATCATCTCACCGAAGCCAAATCCTCCCTGGGTATGACGAGCAGGTGTTGCGTCTGTCTCATACGTTGTACCAAAGCTTGGGGCTAATCTGGGATCATGCATTGGTATTTCCTCACCACCAACATGCATGGCATACTTCTCTGATCCTTTGCCAATCTTCTCCGCCGCTACCTTCACGCCATCGGCAAGAACCGCTCCAAAGCCTTCCCTCTTCGCTATTTTCTCAGTGAGCGCTATGATCGCGTCATGGTTACCCCAGGTAAGCTCTAGTCCATCAGCATCAGCTTTGGTGATAATGCCATTCTCATAACACTCCATGGCAAAAGCAACAGCAGTGCCCGCGGAAATGCTGTCAATACCATATATATTGCAAATGTCATTAGCCAGGAGCAATACATCGAGATCATCGTTGAGCACCATGCTCCCAAAAGCTGCTATGGTCTCGTACTCTGGTTTGTGCGATCCGGCTGGAATCTTGAACTTGTTCCCACCAGCCTTCATATGCCCGCCACAGCCCACAGGGCAACGATAGCAGGCATACTTCCTCTCCTGACGGTTTATCATCTGATCATCGCTTATGTTAGCTGCATTGGGGAAATCGATATTGCCGGCGGCACCGGCCCAGTTCTTAATTGGTGAGTCACCCATTGCTGCTGATTGCGCTGCCAGGCCACAGGTGCCATAGTTCTTCATCATGTCAGCGAAGTGGCCTTCCATTGCCTTCGTGTACTCTTTCCTCAACTCACTTACCTTCTCCTTATTGGCAACAGGCACTTCCATATTCCCAAGGACTGCCACTGCTTTCAGTTTCTTAGAACCCATTACAGCACCCAATCCCGATCGAGCTGCAATTCTACCCTTGTTATTCACTACACCTGCGATAAGATTGAGCTTCTCCCCAGATGGCCCTATGCAAGCGATCTCAGCCTTCTTACCCAGTTCGGCACGAAGAGCGTCCTCTGTTTGCACAGCATCTTTACCCCAGAGATTAGATGCGTCTCGGAGTTCAGGTTTTCCATTATCTATGAAAAGGTATACAGGCTTTTCCGATATACCTTTAAAGAATACGGCATCATACCCTGCGAACTTCAAATTGGGGCCGAAGAAACCGCCCGAGTTCGCGTCTCCCCACCCACCAGTACGTGGGGACTTCCCAACCACCATGTACCGGCTGCCAATAAGCGCTCCAGTACCGGTTAGCGGTCCCGTAACAAAACCAAAGATATTGTCAGGACCTAAAGCATCGACACCAGGTTTTTGCCTGTCATATATAAGCTTCGCCGCTAAACCATAACCACCGATATAATCGCGGCACATCTTCTCATCAAGAGGCTCATCCTCCATCTTTCCTGTAGAAAGATCAACCCATAGCATCTTGCCCATATATCCGCCAGCCATTTATACTTCCCCCTTAATATAATAATAATGTAATTTTTTAGCCAACCCAACTAGGCGAACCTAAGGCCAGTCCACCATTCCACTCCCCCTCATTGTGTAACATAATTGAGACCTATAAAACCTCCTTCTTTCTTACTGAGATACCCCCCACAAAAAACTACCATTTCCCCACCTCAAAAAATAACAGCCTCTCCTGGTTTTGTCAAGTCGCATCGTACAGGGATATGTTGACTTCGGGCATTCGACTCCTTATAATGCTGTCTTATCTGACAGGAATACCATAGTACCTACAGGCAATAATCAAGCTCATAGTTTTATAGTAACAAGGAGGTGCATCGTGGCAGAGCAGGAGAGGCTGGGATATCAAGTAGTCGGCACGATAAAAGCGATCAAAGGATACTGCAGCGCTGGGCACAATGTAGGAGATCAAATAGAGCTTAGCTCCCATAGTAGCGGCGGGCTCTGTGGCTTCTTCTACCATGACCTGTTCCCTTATATCGTTATGCTGCAGTTCGGTGGTAGCTTCCCTCCAGACTGGGGTGATCCCGACGTCCTCGAACTGGACTGTATGGACAAGTACAACCTTGCCACAATAGAACTCAAGAGGGTAAGGGAGTAATCTAGAAGAGTTCTAGATTTGCCGCAATGCTCTGCTCCGATGAAAGAGCTTCGAGAGGCAGCATTTCACCGAAAATCTTCTGAAGAGCCAGAGTGTGGCTGCAAAGCCCCCATCGAGGAAAGAAATTGCAGGAACAATACCATTGACCGTCCTTGAAGCCGGTGATGTATGTATTGTGCTCACCCCTGAAACTCACCTCGAAGTCGGAGAATACAACACGGTCCTGCTCCCGAGCATAGCGTTTTGCCTTCTCAATTTTACCTATTAGACTTGACTGCATACTTCACATCCTGAGAATGAAAAAGCACCCTATACAAAGGGTGCGCTTTTTTTTCCCTGTTCAAACTCCACTTCAACATCCTGTACCTATTGTACTATTCGCTCACATAAAGTCAATGCCCACTTACCTACCCTGAATCCATGAGTGCAGGTTTGAAAAGCCCACGTCACCGGTGATGAGAGTCAATAAACTTGAGCGATTGCCACACCGCCTGCGGCTCCTCGTAGTGACACCTGAACACTCATACTATGCAAGCTATCCGGCAACTAGATAGTAAGCGTCATACCCGCATGACTCACGTTTATAGTTGCACTCAGCTTCTCCGCCACCTCCTCCACTTCTCTTTTGATCTCCACTTCGAACAGAGCGTTAAGGTGAACGGGCACCACCATCGGTATATAACCTTTGAGTTCTTTGAATCTGGCCAACTCATCAGCAAGCATGAGCGGAGTAAGATGGCCTGAAACAGCGGCGAGATCCTCCAGCCGGTTAGGCAGTGTTAGGTCGATGAACATCAATTGTGGAGAAATGACCTCCCAGCAGGCGGATAAGTTCGCTCCTGTGTCCCCACTATAGAAAAAGCTGGTTCCATCAGCCGAAGTGATCTGATAGCCTACTGTGGAAACAGGATGCTTTACGGGAACCGCCATCACCTTGTAGCCATCTATGTCATTGACTTCATACGGTTCCAGAGCGTGGAACCTGATAGCTGGACTATCCGGATCGGGCAACTCAGTTAGATTGGGATAAACAACACCATTGAGGATATTAGTAGCGAGTACATCGAGGGTAACGTTCTGGCCATAAACGCCGATTGTCCTCTTGGAAAAGGAATTATTGAGTCCTAAGGTAGCAACATCCCTGATATGATCATAGTGGCAATGAGTAAGGAGAATGGAATTCACCTTTTCCTGCTCGGCAAGGGAAAGGCTACGCGTAAGTGCTCCGGCATCAATCGCAAGAACACCGTCAACAAGAAACGATGTTAGTCGGGCTGTTGCCGATTCAGCGTTATGTGCTCCCAGGACTCTGATTTCCATTATCTATCAAACAACTACTTAACGGGTAACCAACAAGGGATTGAAGTTCGTATCGTAGTCGTAGGTATCTGTATCCTCTTTTCTCTTCAAGTAATTCACAATAGCATACGTAAACGGGGTAGCGACAACCTCATAACCGGTTTTCACCAGCCAGTGAGTAATGATAATGCTGCCGAGAACAGTCCAGGGTAGTGTTCCGCTAAAGGCAACGATAATAAATACCAGGGTATCCAGTCCCTGGCCTACTACAGTCGAGCCGATTGTTCTTGCCCACAGGAATCGACCCCTGGTTCTGATCTTCATCTTGGCCAGGACAAACGAGTTGGCGAATTCGCCAACCAGGTAGGCAGCAAATGAAGCGACAAGGATTCGCGGTGTATAGCCCAGAATACGCTCATAGGCGGACTGAACTTCAGGTTCAAGTGCCGGGATAATGCCGCCTATTGAAAAGGCTACTACCGCAACAAGGTTGCAGAGAAAACCCAGCCAGATCACTCGACGCGCCTGGCGGTACCCATAGACCTCGGTAAGGATATCACCAAATATGTAGCTCAGAGGAAAGATTATTATGGCAGCGGGCAATGGTGCAGGAAGCTGAAGCCCACCGATGTGTATCGGCTCAACCCCCACGGTTATCAGTTTAACAGCGATGATATTCGCGGTAATCAAACATGTAATAAACAGCGCGGCGACAACAAAAAAACGTTGTGATATAACCATTATACTTTAAATCCAGTGTCGGGAACGAAAGAACACGAGCATAGCACCGATGAGGCCCAGCATTCCAACCATTATAACGGCAAATGCAGCCGGGTTTTCAATGGGCATAGGATAGACATTCATTCCTAAAACGCTCGCAATCAGTGTCAGCGGCAGCATTATCGTCGATATAATTGTCAGGACACGTATAACATCATTAGTACGGAACGATGTCACCGCATTGTTGGTATCGTTTAAACCCTCCACCACCTCCTTATAATCATCCAGAGTATCTCGAATCTTGCGCAAGTGGTCCGCTATGTCACCAAAGTAGACATCGGGATCTTCCTTGAGAATAGGCCATTCCCGCTGCTCCAAGAGTTCCACCGCCTCAGTCTGCGGCCGTATAATACGCCTGAAGGATATCAGGTCACGACGCAATACCGCCATATCCTTAACAGTCCCACGCGGCCTTTCACGGAAAATGCGCTCCTCTACTGCCTCGATGTTATCGCCTATCTTGTTTAAAATGGGGAAGCAATAGTTTACCAATCTGTCGAGGATAAGGTATAGCAGGTAGCCAGAGCTTCGCCCCATGCTTTCTTCTCTCGCTCTTTCGCTTGACTGGCACGATTTAAACATGTTTACCAGCGGTTTCAGGTCTCCTTGATGCAACGTGATCAAATAATCTTCCCCGACAAAGATGGAAACCTGGCTCGAAGTAGTGACTCGTGCCTGTGGATTGAATACAGGGAAATGAAAAACCATAAAAATATAGTCGTCATATTCGTCTAGCTTGGGTAACTGTATCCGGCTCAAACAGTCATCGAGATCGAGAGGGTGAAAAGGGTAATGTTCAGCCAGATACGATGTCTCCGCTTCTGTAGGCCGCTCGATATTGACCCACGTCAGCTTCTGACATACAGTAGTTTTGATGCTAGGTTCTGCTTTGGTAACGGCAGGCGTAGTCATACCTACATCGCTCCCTTTTCAACCTGTTTTTTTTACAGCCTCCGCCCTATTATACACGACGATACACAACCATGTGAATACTTTTGCACAGCACTGGTAATCCAAAACACTTGAATATACAGCCTCCTCGTCCCCACTAAGCCCCTGAGGTCTGAATTGGCCAGCTACTCACCAAGTTGTGAGAGATACCTCTCTGCAGCGATTGCAGCGGTAGCACCGTCGCCAACTGCACTGGCAACCTGTCTCACCGATCCCGCTCGTATGTCTCCGGCAGCAAAAACCCCGGAAACTGAGGTCTCCATCTGGTCATTGACAACGACAAAGCCTTCCGGAGTCAAGGTAAGAAGTCCCTCCAGATAGCCAGTATTGGGTCGCAGACCTACAGCAACGAAAACACCGGAGGCCTCAAGTTCAGACTCTTCGTTGGTCTTTACATTTCGCAGTTTCAATTCCTTGACCTTGTTATCACCCGTAATAGATTCAACCACAGTATCCCAAATGAACTCAAGTTTCGGTTGAGCAAAGGCCTTTTCTTGAAGTATCCTGGTTGCCCGAAGCTGGTCACGACGGTGTATGACGATTACTTTCGATGCGAATCGTGTAATGAATATCGCATCGTTCAGGGCAACATTGCCTCCACCGATCACTGCAACCACCTCGTCTCTAAAAAAGGCGCCATCACAGGTGGCACAGTATGATACTCCGCGACCTCGTAACTCATCCTCGCCAGGCACACCCAGCTTACTATGTTCCGAGCCACTGGCGATAATAATAGTCTTAGCACGAAACTGGCCTTCACTGGTATTCACGATCTTTTCTTCTTCACCAATCTCAATCCCTTCCACCTCGGCCATACTGGTCTCCAGATCGTATTTCGTTGCCTGTTGTTCCATCAAAGAGCCTAGCTCGGCGCCCGAGATACCCTGAGGAAATCCCGCGTAGTTCTCTACAAGCTCAGCATTCACTATCTGGCCACCAAGCAGAGCCTTTTCAATCAGAAGAGTACGCAGCCTTGACCTGGTAGCATATATAGCTGCACTGAGACCTGCGGGGCCTCCACCGATAATAATCAACTGGAAAGAGTTGCTCATCTCATACCTCCAGCATGAATTCAACTCAAGCTTGCAGCAGTCGGTCTTCCGAAACCATCAGAGGGGAAACAATCAACCTTTTCCCGTGATCCATTGTGAGTATGGCGGCTCCCAACTGCTATAACTACACGCAAACACGATATCACGATATCGAGAGTGTACGCAGCCGCACTCTAATCACCGTTGCCATAGCTAGAATAGAACGAACCCGCACAAGCCCACCTGTCCCAGGTCACCGACGACAACCAGGCTCATGGCAACAGATTACGGGCTACAGCAGTTACCTATGAAAATGCACCCCAGCACTATTCTACCGTATATCGCTATACATCGCTATACTCTCAAAGGGCATTTGTGAGACAGGCTCATAGAATTTCTTTCATTTTTCG
>JAXHUK010000020.1:0-9109 GCA_034189725.1 Chloroflexota bacterium
GTGAGCGGTTCGATGTTATCGCTCTGCAAGAGGTCAAAACCGATTTACGTGGCCTGAGTAGACTGCAAAAGCTTCTGCCGGGTAATTATAGAATTCTGGTCTCGGATCCAACGGGTAATTACGAGCGGTTCGCTTTCCTCTATGATAAGCGAACGGTGATCACCACAGGATTAGTCTGTGAAATCGGATTCAATGTACCTGCAGCAACGCATGAGGGATATCAGCTACATCGGATGCCCTATTGCGCATCATTCAGGGCTGGCCGTTTCGATTTCGTGATTGCCAATGCACATATCTATTATGGAAAAAGTACCCGGGAGAGACGGCAACGTGAAAAAGAGATACGAATGCTTGTTGACTTCATTAACCGCCGTTCGAAAACTGAACGGAACAAGGTCTTCGACAGGGATTTCTTCGTTGTGGGTGATTTCAATGTTGAGGAGGCCGGCGATCAGTTCTTTGAGGCTTTGGTGGCTAAAGGGTTTCAGATGCCACCTGCGATGGCTGCATTGAAGACGAACTTTCTGCGAGATGCAACATATGACAAAATTGCATGGGTAAATCGCCCGTCATTCTCATTCAGCGGCAACGTCAATGTGGTTCCCTTCGGTGACGTCGTGTTCCAGGACCGTGAGCCGAAGGGAGGGAAGAAAGAGATCAGCGATCATCTGCCACTGTGGGCTGAATTCAAGATAAATAAATTGACGCTTGAGCTTGACCAGATTATCAATCGGTAAGCGAGCAAAGAATCCCTCTAATGGAAGGATATTCTAATAGTAGGGCAGAACGGCGATCAAACTTTACATAAAAATGTGTACTGTATCTATCGCGGAAGCTTACGCCTGCGGTGGAAAGTAAGCGGATTCGTTGATCTACTGCACAGCAAAACACCAGCGCAGATTTACTCTATGTGGTGAGCTTTTTATAGAGTACGGGGAGGCGTTTCGGCAGGGATTCGATATCCCACACTACTTCATAACCAATGTCGTGGCACATCTTGTTTCTCCGCCAGTATATATTCTCACAGGACGGAATACCTATCTTTCTTTTCAACCATGGCCTCGATCACTGCATCGAGATCCAGATCATCGCCGAGCAGACCCTGGATAATCTCACTTTCATGGAACTGCTGTCAAAAAACTTCTGATGTCCAGGACAAGGAAGCAGGCGGTCACATACGCGGTGACCGGTCTTGGAAGGGCTATTCTTAAGGAAGAGAAAACGAAGGGAAACAGCAGCGATGTTTGATTGCCCTGGCTAATTGCCTTAGTACAGGATCATGTAATCATTGAGATTGGCCGGGGTCGTTCTCTCAATGATAAGCGTGCTGCCAGCTTGAGGCTTAACCTCGATGGTGAATGTATGGTAGGTTCCTATATTTTCACCGATGCCTGTCAGGTCTACTGTGATGATAAACATTTCGCCTGATTCCAACAGGTCATCATTGTCACTCTTGCCAAGTTGTTCCTTGGACCAGGCAAGGTTATCAACTGCGACACCCTGGCTGATGTAGGATATGACAGCAACATTAGTGCTAACAGAATCTGCTAACCCATCGCTATCGGCATCAGTTGGGCAGGTGAGGTCGATCGCCTCCCCCCTGAGGTTAGTGGTCACAGTGAATGTCACATTACCGACAGCAGTTACATTGCCTTGTTTTCTCGCTACTACATAGCTTTTCAGTTCCAGCGAAGCCTTCACTTCATCCAGCGCTGTGTGAGTAGCTTCATGCCCCTTCTGTGATGAATATATCCCTGCCGATAATACCGTATAGGCAAACACTGAGGCTACGACTACGAAGGCGATTAGAACAATTGCCGTCTCAAGTCCAGTAATACCTTTTTCATTTGAATATAGAGTTTTGTACAATCGTTTAATCATCTTGCTTCGAGCCTTTGGCATAACCGCTAGGTTATAATCACAGTCAAGGATCGTTCTCTAAGAACATGGTACTATATTCCAGCTATACTTTGAGGTCAGTCATATTGCTGTAAAGAGGCCTGTTCTTACCATCGGTTCTTTATAGTTAATTACCACCTAACTGTAACCTAGCATAGCAGTAATTGTTAATCAATGCCTCGTATGTCTACGTAAAACAAGATGATGGTACTGCGAGTGGTAAGTACTATCGGGCAGTACACTTGTCTATGTGAGTATCGCGAATTACCTGAGGCAGTGATAGTGTCAGGCAGGTAAGTAGTGATTCTGTTATCTATGTGTCATATTGTGTTGTCTATGGATAAGGCCTGCTGCCAGGATACTCACCCTGGCAGCAGGTCTCAATTTTTGTCATGCAGATTGCGCTACCTAGTCTAGAATCATAACATCATCGAGGTTAGCTGGCGTCGTTCTTTCAATAATAAGCGTGCTACCGATTTGCGGCTTAACCTCGATGGTGAATGTATGGTAGGTTCCTATAGTTTCACCGACCCCTGTCAGGTCTACAGTGAGGCTAAACATTTCACCCGGTTCTAACATGTCATCATTGTCGGTCTTGCCAAGTTGTTCCTTGGACCAGGCAAGGTCATCAGCAACGACATTCTGGCTGGTGTAGGATATGACCGCAACATGATTGCTACCAGAATCCGCTAATCCATCGCTATCGGCATCATTTGGACAGGTGAGGTCGATCGCTTCACCCTTGAGGGCATTGGTCACAGAAAATGTTATATTACCAAGAGCTGTGGCGTTGGCTTGCTTCCTGGCCACTGCCTTGCCGGTCATCTCCAGAGTAGACCTGGTTTCTTCCAGTGCTGCGTAAATGGCTTCCTGACCCTTCTGGGAAGAGAATATTCCTGCTGATAATACCGTGTAGGCAAAGACTGAGCCCACAACCACAAAAGCGATTAAGATTATGGCTGTTTCCAGACCGGTGATGCCTTTCTCATCACTACTTACCGTCTTCAATAATCTTTTACCCATCTTCGCACTCCTTGCTAGTTTTAGCTTAAGGTATTGGTATATGTTGTGGACTATGGTAGCTATTGAACCTTTTCTACAGTACCGGTTTCTTCCCTGCGAGTGATATATGGATATATCATGATGTTACAATAGAATACAGTCCATTACGTTCTTAACCTATCGTTACTTAACTTTGCTGTTTGAAGATTATCATGGCTGGCATGGCTATTCAATAACCCACATGTACACATAAATCGAGAGAATAGTACTAGTATGTAAGAATACCAGACAGGTGCTGAGTCTCGTAACCTACGAGATTAGAACAGGAGATATTGCACGTTTTACCTGTTGGGGGTATGGTTATGTAAGGATATGCCGCAGTGATATGATACTCTGTGAGAATAACGCTGGAGAATGTGCTTGTATATTAAACATCTGAGTCTGGTAAACTTTCGCAATTATACTAGCCTCGAGCTTGACCTGCCACCGCACATAACGGTGTTCCAGGGGGATAACGCTCAGGGTAAAAGCAACCTCCTGGAGGCGATTTACATACTGGCTACTACCAGATCCCCTCATGCAAGTAATGAACGGGAATTCATTAACTGGTCTGCATACTCTGATGAACTTCCCGCCTGCCGCCTTGTGGCCGATGTGCAGAGGGCTGGAGATGATATTTGCCTGGAGATCGCCCTTATGAGTAGGACTATCGCCCCCAGTGAGGCCAGAGGGTCATTATCACTCTGGAATACGACAGCCAGGGCGTTACCCATCCAGAAGCGTATTCGTGTAAATGGCATTGTACAACGCGCAATCGACTTCGTTGGTAAGCTCAATGTGGTAACTTTCAGCACGCAGGATATCAACCTCATCGCAGGTGAGCCGGCACTTCGACGCCGGTATCTCGATATAACGAATTCTCAAATGGATTCCCAGTATTTACAGCAGTTGCAGCGATACCAACGTGTGCTGTGGCAACGCAATCGTCTGCTGCGTTTGATATCTGATAAAAAGGCGAGCCTGGATGAACTTTCCTTCTGGGATCAAGAATTGGTGCAAGCGGGATGCTACTTGATCGTTCAACGGGAGCGTATGGTATCCGCACTTGAATATCTGGCACAGAACATTCATGACAAACTCAGTGCCGATCAAGGAACGTTGAAATTACTGTATCTCCGAAGTATCGATAAGGAATGTGGGGATAGTGATTTTCAGAGCAAGGAAACTGTTGAAATATTCTGGGGAGCGCTCCATGCAGCACGGGATAAGGAGATCGCTCACGGTATGTCGCTCGTGGGGCCACACCGTGATACTATTCGTTTCATAGATGATAATGTTGATTTGGGTATCTATGGCTCTCGGGGGCAGCAGAGGACGGTAGCACTTTCGTTAAAACTCGCTGAGGCTAAACTAATGCTGAACCGAACCGGGGAGCACCCTGTATTGCTCCTGGACGATGTGCTGTCGGAACTTGACAGGCAACGGAGAAACTATGTGCTCCGATTGGTTACTGAGTACCAGCAGGTGCTGATGACTACGACAGACCTCGATCATTTTACAGCCGACTTCCTGGCACAGGCTGAAACATTCAGAGTGATTCGGGGAAGCATCAACCCTATCTCAGGTTAGTGACATGAGAGTGTTACCAATAAATGAATTCTATACCGTGTTTACCTGCGCTACTCACGCCTGATGGTGCATCGACAGGTGTTAGCGGGGTGATACTTGATAAAAAAAGAGGCCGAGAATCGATCTCGGCCTCTTTTATTTACAGCAGTGATGAATTTACCGCCTGCTTGTTGACCCCATACTGTTGTAGCACTGGCTACAATACACGGGTCTGTCCATTCGAGGCTCAAACGGTACTTCAGTATCAATACCGCATGAGGCACATACTGCCGGATACATCTGCCTACGGGAACTACCAAAGTTTCCGTAGCCACCACCGCCTCTACGCTCTTGCTTCCTTGATGAACGGCAATCTGAACACCGCTTGGGATCGTTCGTGAAGCCTTTGTTGGCGAAGAACTCCTGCTCGCTGGCAGTAAATGTGAATGTGGATCCACAGTCAGCACACTGTAGTTCTCTGTCGGTGAAGCTCATTGGATGACCTCCTTTCTCTACGATTGTGAACTGAACTTCGGCCATCCAATACCCTAGAGAACCGTGCTTAGAAGAAACCTTTAAGGAGGAAGCTCTAAGGGGTTTGTTGGAATAACTGGCAACCTTGGTTAAGCCACTAGCTCAAGTATAGACGATAAGCAGAATTACTGCAATAGGACAGACAACCTTTTTCGAGTATAATTCGAAGTGCACATGATTGCATAGATTGAGACGATTATAGAACTCCTTATGTGGATAAGAGAAATCTGTGAAGAATTCGATGGTATATAGATAGTACGCATAGTAGTTGAGGTGTCGTGCGTGGAAAAAGGTGAATGTTCGTTGGGAACGGGTAGGCCGTCTTATATAGTGGAGGGATGAAGACCGTTTCTACTGCAGAATCTTATTACCTCGGCGAAATTGCTGATCTTTGCCTGATTGTTGGTCTCCATGATACCGTCATACGTCAGGCTGATCCATGGTTTGCCATATGCCGAAGCAAGCTCTTCGGACATAGCAGCTACAGTTCCTCCAGGCATACAGCCATGAGGCATCACTGAGATTACCCCGGCGTATTTGGGATCTTCCAGCCATTCGATGCCTGCACCTATACTGAGCACAGCTTCGCCACCGCATTTTGGTGAGAGATGTCTTCCTGATAACCTCAGCAAATCTTTCGTCGAGGGATCATTGACTTCAGCCCACTCCTCAAAACCTGCAGCTACATTATGTTCATCCCACGATAACAAGAGCTTACGTATGTTACCAGTGAGAATCCTTTTTATATCTCTATCCCTGATACCATCCTCAATATTGCGATGGGTTACATATTTGAACCACTCTCCTATGGGTGAGACAATGGCTTCCAATCCAACATTTTCACATTCCTTGACCAGATTGTTATTGCTGAATCTATTGGAGCGCAGGTATATTTCCCCATTGATTCCCACAAGGGGTCTTCTGGGCTCACTTTGATCGACGAGAGCTTTGAATTTCTGCGAAGCATCCCGTAGAATGCTATCAAGGGCTTCTTTTCTGCGCATGTAGCCGGCGATGCGGAGTAAATATTCATCAAAAAGAGCTTCTGCTGCTCCATGAGACTTTTCGTAGGGACGCGTACGCCACAGCAACCTTTCCAGATAGTCGGTAGCGATGATGCCTCGCCATGCCAGGCGCTCGAATCCTGCACCAAGGTTCCAATCGTGGTACCCGTTATTAGAAACGGTAGTTCTTATCGGGAAATCGAAGCCTAGCTCTCGAAGGATTCTGATTTGCTCTATGGCATATTTGCCGAAGCGGCATGGCCCAAATGCGCCTGCCATAAATCCCTCGACATCGGCAATCTCAACCTCAGGATATTCATTATCATACAAGAACCGCATAAATCCACCGAGGGTCACACGGTATGGTAAGCATTCCTTGCCTGATGTTACCTTGTTACTGTAAAGCAGGTTTCTTTCATCAGGCTCGGGGAGCACGATGGCTTCGACTCCGAATGCCTGCATAGCTGCACCTAATGCCTCAGCGTGATTGCACATCATCGGCAATAAGACAACCTTGCTCTCGTGGAATTTAGTATAGGCAACTCTACGTATGTCATGCTCCACGTCTGCTGGTTCGCTTACTTTGCGATATTTGGCAAAACCTTTAATGGTATCTATAAATGCCTCGAGACGGGTCACTATCCCCGCTTCTGCAGCATGCTCATCGATCTCCAATTGGCCTAGCGGTTTGTCTCCCATCACGTCTTCGACAATATTGAGCATGAATGAGTTTGGCCCGCACCCAAAGTTTGTGAGCACCAGTCCGTAGAGTTGCGGATCAGCAACCGTTATTGCAGCGCCAGCGATATGCTTGCTCTCATTGAACCAGTAAGGTCGGTCTGTATATTCTCTTACATCAACTGAGGAGAGGGGCAGAAAATCAAGGGGAATTGGTACTGCACCTAGCTGGGCGAGCTTTTCCGCTATCCCCATGTTCGCGCCGGAATCCTGGGACATATACGGTCGTGAAAAAAGCACCACGCCCAATTCACCGCTGCGATGAATACGCTCCATGAGCTTTCTGCCAAGCTCGGCTTGTTCTGCCTCGAATTCGTATTGAGCTTTTATACCGCTAAGTGCTGCCTGCTTGCCTAGCTTTTTACTAAAACCCATTTGTACGGCTATGCGTTCGAGGTTCTTTACCACGTCAGCATTACCGTGGCTGAAATCAATGACGGGTATCAGCAGGCGATCTCCCAGGTTAAAGGCCTGACGTATGATAAATGGTGATGACTGTACCAGAGGACAAGCATATTTCTGGTCTTCATCGCCGTCCTTTTCGCTCATTCGTATGACACATGGATAGATAATATAATCTGCATCTTTTAGGCTATCAACATGACCATAAAGGAGCTTGACCGGGAAACAACTGTCTGGGTAGCTTAATTCGACAGACTGCTCTATGATGTGATTGTTAGTTTTATTTGAAAAAACGACTTTTACGCCCAGATCATTCAGGAAACCGGTTAGCAGTGGTACATAGTCGTAGGTTACGAGAGCTCTGGGGATACCGACCGTGAGCCCCGTACCTTCCCCTTCTCTGTAGTGTTTAAACAACAACCTCTCACGTTCATCGAATGCGGTCTCCACTCTCTTCTGCCCAATGGCGCTGTCAAAGAGGTCACATCTACTGCCATAGAACGTTGGTTTCTCACCCGGTATCTCCATTCGGCTTATTGTGCAGTTGTTATCGCACTTTTTACAGGTGAATGTGGAAAGCTTGGGTTCGCTCTCAACAACCTCCTGGAATCCCTTGAACTTCGAAGCGCCGCCTGCCATCTCTTCCTTTGCTAAAAGTGCTGCTCCTATTGCTCCGCTGACCTCCTTATGTTCAGGAACGAGTATGGTTTTGCCGTCGAGCGCTCTTTTAAACGCAGATACAACGGCATCGTTGTAGAATACAGCTCCGGTCAGTATCACCTTGTCCCCAAGCTTTCTCGTCTCCAGAACTTTAGAGAGGTAGTTCGCAGCAATTGAGTTTGCCAGGCTCGCTGTAATTACCTCAAGAGATATGCCATCTTGTTGCGCTGAAGCAACCGCTTGTCCCATGAACGCTGCACATCGTGATCCCAGGTCGATGGTATATGGTGCGTTGAACGCAAGTTTAGCGAATTCACCGTTATGTACGCGGACTCCAAGCTGCTCGGCCAATTCATCAATAAAGCTCCCTGTTCCGGCAGCGCATGCTTTATTCATCTGATAATCGACGACAACCCCATGCCGTTTAATAACAAGCTTCGAGTCCTGTCCCCCAATCTCAATGATATCCGCATCAGGGTCGAGTTCTGCTGCAGCTTTTGTCTGCGCAGTTATTTCATTTCTTATCACATCGGCACCGATGAAACTACCAACCAGATATCTCCCTGAACCCGTAATGCCTACGCCGGCTAGGTTGGCGTTATCTCCGACGTCTCGGAACAAGTTGCGGAAAACGTCCTTGATTGCATCGACAGGCCTCCCTGCAGTCATGAGATAACTCTTTGCTATCACTTCAGTTCCAGACTCATCGAGTATGACTGCCTTGGTGCTCGTAGAGCCGATGTCAACTCCAAGGTACCCTGAAAACGGCTTTTCTATTGTTGGGGCTTTCCAGCCGTTATGCTGGGTGATGTTTTCCAACTGTGGCATCGTAAAATAGCTTTGCCTGCCATTTATTTCCTCTGGGATAACAACTTTTGGCTTGTTATTATTAGATTTCAGCGAGAGTAGAGCTGAACCTAAGGCTTCGGCATAGAGATATTCATCTGGGACGATGATATCCACTAAATGGTTGTTTCTGGCAGAGATTGTCTCATTGAGGGCTTTGCGTATTGCACTGTTGGCAGCTACGCCACCGGCAAAGTAGATTGGTTCTCCGAAAGCCCCCTTTTTTAGCGAGACAACCATTCTGGCGATGCTTTCACATAATGCATAGAGCATTGCTGAGAGGGAAACGCCCTTCTGTTGCAGGTGAATGAGATCGGTTTTTGCGAAGACGCTGCATCTGGCAGCTATCCTCGGGGGATTTCCTTCACATTCCAATGCATAGCGGGCGAAGTCTTCGAGACTGACTCCAATGCGAT
>JAXHUK010000021.1:0-5237 GCA_034189725.1 Chloroflexota bacterium
GCTCCCACTCATCTGGAAAGAATAGCTCAGGAGATGGACCTCTAGCAGAGATACTTGCTGGAGTCAATAGTGTTACGTTTTCGGGAGAAGGTAGCTACGAGCAGCTACCTTCTCCCTTTGTCGTTACAGGCAGTAGTGGCTATTTTGATTTCTGCCAGGGATGCTGTTACACTTTCTGACGTTTGGATCGATATTTGTTTTCAGGGCCGCTCCCTTACGGGAACGCTACCATATGGACATCCCAAATCGCTAGATGCCAACTCAGAGCACAGTGGATACAGAAGCCAGTACAGTTGCTCCATACCATCACACATTACCAATGGAGGTTCGATTACATGAACAGCTACCGAAAAGAACTCTGGTTCAACGTTCCGGGACGCAGGGCTTTCATCAATATTACGCCTCAGGTAGAAACGTGCCTGCGTGAAAGCGGCATCAAAAACGGTCTGGCGCTGGTTAATGCGATGCACATAACCGCTTCAGTGTTTATCAACGACGATGAACCAGGTCTCCATCAGGACTACGAGGAGTGGCTGGAGGAGTTGGCACCACACGAGCCTGTCAGCCACTATCGTCACAATCGCACCGGCGAGGATAACGGCGATGCCCACCTCAAGAGACAGATCATGGGGCGTGAGGTAGTAGTAGCGATCACCGACGGCCAGTTGGATTTCGGCCCCTGGGAGCAGATCTTCTACGGTGAGTTCGATGGTGGCCGCAAAAAGCGTGTCCTGGTTAAGATAATCGGCGAATAAAGGAGGCTACTTTGGAGAACATTGTTATTTCAGTCGGGGGCGTATCGCTCAGCGCAGAGTTGTATGATACCCCAACGGCCAGACTCATATCGCAGTCATTGCCCCTGGAAAGCAATGTCAATGTATGGGGTGAGGAGCTCTATTTCTTTATCCCTCTCGAGACCGAACTGGAGCAAGAGGCTCGTGCTGATGTTGAGGTTGGTGAACTGGCGTATTGGCCATCCGGACCTGCGTTTTGCATCTTCTTCGGCCCCACACCCATGAGCAAGAACGAAAAACCGCGTGCGTATAGCCCGGTGAATGTTTTCGGGCGTATTACCGGTGACTGCTCTCCCCTAAAGGCTATTCCCAATGGTGCAAGAATATCCGTGAAAACCGATCATGATGATAGCCCGTAATCACCATGAATGATGAAAAAGGTATGCCGAAGGCCGTTCGTGGTGAGCTCGTCGAACCATAAACGGCCCTTCGACAAGCTCAGGGTGAACGGTACGTATCTATTTTCGTGAAAACCGATAATACTGATAGCCCGTAGTCACCACGAATGATGTAAATAGAAATTTCAAATTCCAAAGCCCAAAGGTTTAATAACAACTCTTTGTGACTTCGTGCTTTTGTGGCTAATCCGATGTAGTGGCAATGGCGGAGGTATTCGGCTAGATCTTCACCTTGCCGTAGCGTTCCCATTCGCTGTAAACGCAGCCACAGTATCCCTGGTGATAGAGGCCAAGCTCACGGGATATGCGATGGCTCTCCCGGAAGCCCGGCCTGAAGTCGTGGTAAGAGAACTCCACGCCGAATGACGTTCCTACCTCCTCGCCCATCTCACGCAACAGGTCATGCTGCTGGTATGGACTTATGAGCAGGGTGGTGGTGAATGCATCGAATCCTCTCTGGTGGGCCACTTCGGCGGTTTTCGATAGGCGCATTCGATAGCAATCAGGGCAACGCTCACTCTCATGGCCAACCACAGCTCTGAAATAGTCGATCATATCGTAGCCCTCATCGATGATGAACGGCAGCCCTATCGTTTCAGCATACTGTTGCATTGCCTCCAGACGTCGCTGATGCTCCCTGAAGGGGTGAACATTGGGATTATACCAGAAGGCGCTTACGTTCAATCCCAACTCTTGCAGGTATTTCACTGCGTACGTTGCGCAGGGTGCGCAACAGGTATGAAGGAGAACGGAGGTCATGTTCTTGCTCTTAGTATCTGCCGATTTGTTTATCTACCACAAGCCTGGTTGCTCGGGTTGTCCTTTATCATAGTATATACCGAGGTGCTCATAGGCTAAGCGAGTGGCAACCCTGCCACGTGGCGTACGTTCCATGAAGCCTAGTTGCAGCAAGTATGGCTCATACACATCCATAATGGTATCCGCCTCTTCGCCGGTAGCTGCGGCAATAGTATCGAGTCCCACCGGCCCGCCATTGAACTTTTCAATGATAGTGCGAAGCATCCTGTGATCGATCTCATCAAGCCCGATAGAATCTACCTCGAGCCTCCCCAATGCCTCCAGGGCAACATCACGTGTGATTATCCCATCAGCCATCACCTCGGCATAGTCCCTCACCCGTTTGAGCAACCTGTTCGCCACCCTGGGGGTGCCCCGGGCACGCCTGGCTATCTCCTCTAATCCTGCATCCTCGGCCTCCAGGCCGAGCAAACGGGCTGACTTCGATATAATAAGCTTGATAGCGTCCTGATCGTAAAAATCCAGCCGGTACACCGCACCGAATCTATCGCGTAGTGGCGGACTCAACATTGCGAAACGCGTGGTGGCTCCGACAAGGGTGAAGCGAGGCAGGTTCAACCGGAGGCTTCGCGCACCTGCCCCCTTGCCAATAATAATATCGAGGGCAAACTCCTCCATGACCGGATAGAGCACTTCCTCCACTACCCGACCCAGGCGGTGAACCTCATCGATGAACAGAATATCCCCTCTGTTGAGATTGGTAATTATCGCAGCGAGGTCACCGGGACGTTCTACAGAAGGGCCTGAGGTGATCCTGACGTTCACACCCATCTCTGCGGCAATGATGTAGGCAAGCGTAGTTTTGCCCAGACCTGGTGGGCCATAGAGCAGCGTATGGTCAAGAGGCTCTCCCCGCCCCGCGGCTGCTGCCATGGCTATGCTCAGGTTATTCTTAACCTTATCCTGGCCCACATAGTCAGCCAGCCGTTTTGGACGAAGTCCTCTATCGAGTAGTACGTCATCATCACCAGGTTTCGATGATATTATGCGCTCCATTTATCCTCATACACGGTATTTCCACTTTGTCTCAGGCACAAAGCAAACTGGTTTATACTACTACTTGCCCCTATTATATCAGATTAGCAGTTTCTTGCAGAGCAGAGCTCTGGAAAAAGCGACCAGATAGAGAGGAGTTCAAGGAATGGGTCATCTGCTACCTGACACGAGGGCTAACCGGAGAAGGTAGAGAACATTATTTTGGTGACAGCACGATCCGGATGACTGGTTACGCTTGTATTGCCTTCCTGCCGATAACCGCATGTTTAGTATACCATTTCTGGATAATTTCAATTACTTCATCAGGGTGGTCGCAGACTCTGAGCAGATCGAAATCGTCCTCGGTGATAAACTGTCTCGTCAAAACAGAGTTCCGCAGCCAGTCCAAAAATCCCCCCCAGAATCCACTATTGAACAGTATCACAGGGAAAGGCTTGATCTTACAGGTTTGTATTAAGGTTAGCACCTCGGTCAGCTCATCAAGCGTACCCAGGCCACCAGGCATAATAATAAAGGCGGTAGCGTATTTTACGAGCATGACCTTGCGGGTGAAAAAGTGGTTAAACGTTATTGACTTTGTGGCGTAGGCATTAGTAACCTGTTCTTCAGGAAGCACGATATTCAATCCGACCGATGCAACGCCGGCTTTTTGCGCACCCTTGTTGGCTGCCTCCATCAGGCCCGGACCGCCACCAGTTATGATTGAGAAGCCAAGCTGTCCAAGTTGATAGGCAATTTCCTCTGTCTGTGCATAAAGCTCATTGTCTGCTCCAAGCCTTGCTGAGCCATATATAGTTATAGCCGGCTCTATACCTGAAAGCTTGTCGAATCCCATCACAAATTCGCCTATTATGCGGAACATGCGCCATGATTCTTCTTTAGCAAGTTCATTTATTTCATATTCGTATGTCATTTCATCTCCTCCTCGTAAGCTGAATTACGAGGTGCTCAATCCAGAATAACTTCAGTCTTGTATTCCGGCAGTGACACAGACCAACCGGTCTTTTCTCTTACGAACGCACCGAAACTTCTGGCTACTTCAGGCTCACCATGAGTAACAAATACGTGCTTTGGCGACCTCTTCAGCGCCGAGAGCCATCTAAAGAGGTCATCCCTATCAGCGTGAGCGGAAAAACCCTGTATCTGAGCCACCCTTGCCTGTACTGGATAGTGCTGCCCGAGAATCCTCACCTGCTTGGCACCATCAACGATTTCGCGACCGAGAGTGCCCACGGCCTGATAGCCTACAAAGAGTATTGTGCTCTCCGGGCGAGAGATATTCGTTACGAGGTGGTGCTTTATTCTTCCACCGGTACACATACCCGAGCCAGAAATTATTATGGCACTCCCTTTGACATAGTTGATTGCCTTTGACTCGGCAACTGTTCTGACCATCTCTAGACCGGGCATGTCGAATGGTGACATGTTTAGATTGACCAATCTGGTCATCTCATCATCGTAAAGGTCAGGATGATGCTCGAATATGTCAGTGATGTTTACCGCCATTGGACTATCCAGAAACACTAATAGTCGTGGTATGCGGCCTTCGTTGATAAGCAGATTTAGATGGTAAAGGACTTCCTGAGACCGTTCGAGGGCAAAACTTGGGATAACTATATTGCCGCCTGCCTCTACCGTTTCACGTATCACGGTGGCTAGCTGATCGCCGATATCCTGTGGGGTCTCATGCAACCTGTCCCCATAGGTTGATTCAACGACAATGTAGTCGGCTTCATCAAAGAGTGTCGGGTCCCGAAGTATAGGTCTGTTCCATCTACCAATATCACCAGAAAAGATAATCGTTGTTTCATTCCCACCCTGTTGTATTGAAATCTTTATCATCGATGCGCCAAGGACATGACCAGCATCGTAGAATGTAGCTGCGATTCCGCCGTCTAAGTGAACCGGTTGCCCATATCTCACCGGGGAAAACAGAGGTAAAGAAGTTTTGGCATCATCAATCGTATAGAGTGGAATCTCAGGATATGGTCCTCTTCTCCCCTCTCGTTCATGCCTCCTTTTCTTGAATTCAGCATCTTCTTCCTGAAGTTTTGCCGAGTCCAGGAGCATTATTTCGGCAATATCACAAGTGGCAGCCGTACCATAAATCCTCCCTCGAAAACCTTCACGAACCAGCTTGGGAATCAGCCCACAGTGGTCAACATGGGCATGTGTCAGCAAAACAGCATCGATATCACTTGGTGGCACGACAAAAGGTTCCCAGTTTCTA
>JAXHUK010000022.1:0-8391 GCA_034189725.1 Chloroflexota bacterium
GCTGCTTCAGGTCTTTCAGAACATCTTCGAAACGCAAATCAGCTTCGTGCGCACGCTCATCGAATGCTGCCAGGTCTATCGCATCTTCAGCGAGTCTGAGTTGCACTGCTTCGTTCACCAGATCAGACATAGAGCGATCGACCTCAGCAGCCTTGAGACGCAGTACCCGATGAAGGTCCGGATCAAAGTAGATAGTGGTTCTCTTTTGTGACCCTTTCATGTCAGCATCATAACATTATGACGTTATGATGTCAAACTGCAAATCCCAATCTTACGACGCTCCTGAAAGCCCAGCTCGGATTCGGGTCAGGATTGTCCTTCTACCTGTTGATAGGAAAACTCTCTGACATTTGTCTGCTGCTTTGCATGTTCAATGGTCATGCTCACAAGATGGCCATCTTCATCCAATTCAATTAGAATGTCCTCGTTTAAATCTCGTGTATCAGTGATCTTTTTGTCGCTAAAGTTAACAAGGAGGGTATCTGTATCAGGGAAGTAACTAACATTCATTCTTTCACCTCTTTGAACGAGCGATCAAAGAACGCATTATGCACAGTTTCACCATCTCCAAGTAAGACGACACGGAGATATCTGCCCTCATAATGAGCTGTACTTACCAAGCGCATCGTAGAATGCGTTCCAGAAAGGATCAACGATTGGGTGTTCCAATCGCTTTTCAATCCCCTCTTCTACCAAAATCATCCCCCGCTCTGGAGGTATCAACTCACCGACAATCGAGGAAGCGATCCCCTTCTGAGATAACGCGTCCACGATCTCCTGAGCCTTGTGCTCGCGGCATGCAATAATCAAAGTCCCTTCGCTAATGGACGCATAGGGATCGATCCCGAAATACCGGCATATTTCAGTAACGCACTCTTCCACTACGATCCGTTCTTTCTCGACCCTCACCCCCAGATCAGCGGCCTGAGCGATCTCGTAAAGACCACCCCAGATACCACACTCAGTGGCATCGTGCATAGCAACGACTCCATTCTCTCGAACTCCTACACTCACCGCAGTCATTGCATCCTCCACCACCGACATCTTGTAGAACACCCCTTGTGCCTTTTGGCTAAATCCCTGTCCAAACTCTTTCTCAATGAGTTTGGGAAACATGGTAGCAAAGATACCCGTGGCTTCAATACCCGGCCCCTTGGTGATAATTATCTTGTCACCAGCCCTTGCCATATTCGGGGTAACGTACTCATTCTTACTGCCTACGCTGATAACTGTAGCTCCGCCAACCATAGGATAGTGACAATTCTCATATCTGGCGGTGTGACCGCATATAATGGAAATACCGAGTTTTTCGCATTCCCGGTGCATTGTCTCCCAAACTATCGCAAGCTGCTCCTTGGTCATTTCCATAGGTAGATTCAAATCTATGGATAAAAATGTGGGACTGAGACCACTGGTCACCGCATCCGAAGCAAGGATGTGAATGGCAAACCAGGCAGCCCTCTCCCAGCCATATTCGGGGACAATAAATACCGGATCACAGGTCAAGGCCATCGCCTTGTCCCCGACCTCCACAATACCCACATCAACCCCATTCTGTGGGCCTACAATCACGCTTTCGTTCTTAGCCCCCAGCCGGGGAAATATCAGTTCATTGAAAATCTCGGGGGAAATCTTCCCTATTTCTGGTAGTTCGTTCATCCTCAGAATCCTCTCTTTAATGATAAGCAATGATTAGTACTAAACTCTATCGTATACTCGAAGCTTTCAGTATTCCGGATTGGTTACTTCCTTCCCTATGCTAACTATGAGGCGCCTCAACTCTCCTTTATATCCCACCGCCATTATCAAACACCTTCTCGATCTCGGTGATTTTATCGATCAATTCATCAGGCGTTGTCGTGACACCACAAACCTCCTCCAGTTTGACAAGGCGATCGCTCAACCTCGCTTGCTCCTCGATGATCAACATGATTGCCTCACTGAAAGGGTCTGGCAGCTTGCCGTGCTCTAAATCCATGATCGATTCTTGCCGGCCTCCAACTACCCGTCCCGGGACCCCTACCACAACACACCCCGGAGGTACAGACCTGACAACGACGGAATTAGCACCGATCCTCGACCCCTCCCCTATCAGTATGGGGCCAAGCAGTATAGATGCTGAGCCGATAACCACATTATTGCCGATCGTCGGATGGCGCTTTTTTTTCTCCAGTGTGGTTCCGCCAAGAACCACACCCTGATACATCAAAACGTCATCCCCAATCTCCACTGTCTCCCCAATTACTACACCAGCTCCGTGGTCTATAAAGAACCTCCTGCCAATTACAGCCCCGGGATGGATTTCGATTCCGGTTAAGAAGCGCGCGTTATGAGAAATACAGCGAGCCGATAGACGTAACTTGTGTCTCCAAAGATACTGAGCAATGCGATGGAGCCATAAGGCATGTAACCCCGGATAGAAGAGCAATGCTTCCAGTCTATTTCTGGCAGCCGGATCTCGAGAGATAACAGTTTTCAAATCCTCTCTCATGGTCTTGAACAAAGCGGCCTCCTATTCCTGGGCAGCTACGACATAGCCAACCAGAAGATAGTGCTGTATATCCGTGACATCAGAACATCTACCTTAACGGCAACCACTATGTGGTGTCCTGGAAGAGCCAGGTTGTTAGATAGCGTTCACCAGTATCCGGCAGAATTACAACGATGAGCTTTCCTCTGTTTTCCGCCTTCTTTGCCACTTCTAAAGCAGCCCACGCAGCAGCCCCTGAGGATATCCCCGCCAGTATTCCCTCTTCCCTTGCTAATCTCCTTGCCATTACACCTGCATCGTCATTGGTAACCGTGATTACTTCGTCAAGTAAGGCTAATCGCAACACATCAGGCACAAATCCAGCGCCGATACCTTGAATCTTATGGGGGCCAGGCTTACCTCCGGAGAGGACCGGAGAGTCGGCAGGCTCAACAGCGATAGCCTGAAATTCTGGCTTTCTCTTCTTAATTACCTCAGATACTCCGGTAATGGTTCCTCCCGTACCTACACCCGAAACAAGAATGTCCACCTTGCCATCGGTATCTCGCCAGATCTCTTCCGCTGTCGTCTTGCTATGTATCTGGGGATTAGCAGGATTCTTAAACTGCTGGAGCATAAAAGAATTAGAGGTGCTGGCAACCAACTCCTCCGCCTTTCGTACAGCGCCGGGCATCCCTTCGGCACCAGGCGTTAAAACCAGTTCAGCCCCGAAAACAGCAAGGAGTTGCCTGCGCTCAATGGACATCGTGTCAGGCATTGTGAGAATTAGCCGGTAACCCTTTGCCGCGCAGACGAATGCCAGAGCAATCCCAGTATTCCCGCTGGTAGGCTCGATAATAACAGTGCCATTGCTAATTAGCCCCTCCTTCTCAGCGGCTTCTATCATAGAGGCACCTATTCTATCCTTCACGCTTCCACAGGGATTGCAGGATTCCAATTTTGCCACCACAATGGCATCTATCCCCTGGGATATCCTGTTCAACCTGACCAACGGTGTATTTCCAATCAACTGAGTTATATCACCGGCTATCTTTGTCATCCGACATACCCCCTGCAACCTGTACTAAACATGGTACCTGCACTACTACTTCAACGAATGCGTATAATCCCCGTTTATCAAATGTAGTTCCCCTCAAAACATAGCTCATCTGCATTAACCGTACAGTACACCTCTTTCATTTTCTGCCGTTCGACCAGTTCCTGCAGAGAGATTGACTCCAGGACTTCATCAGTAGCCCTTTTCACTTCTGACCAGACTTCACGAGTAACACACTGATCACTCTGTGGGCACAAGCTGGCATCATCCACACAGTCCACAAGAGCAGTAGACCCTTCTACAGCGGTAATTATCTCGCTGAGGTTAATCTCAGAAGGCGATTTGATTAACACAAATCCGCCGCGTGCTCCGCGGATACCCCTCACGAGTCCCGCTGTTTTAAGAGAAATTAATATCTGTTCCAGGTATCGCTCAGATATGTTTTTTCTCTTCGAAATCTCTTTGACCAGGATAGGGCCTTCAGTATAGTGCTGAGCAAGATCGAGCATTGCCCGCGTAGCATACCGCCCCTTAGTAGAGAGTTTCATTGACCACCTCTAATTGTAGCATAATATTATCGGAATACTGGTAATTATACAACCTAACTGTGAGGACTGTCAAACTCATCGTGAGCTCCCAGTACTGATAGTTGAACTCCTGTCATGATACAATTGCCTATCATCCAGAACCACATCGAATGAGGTGTGCCTGATTTCTATCCCAGGGACAACAATACAACGTGGACATGTATATGGGCTGCAGACTTGTGTAAGCAAGCATACAGCCCATATTCAGAACTTCTGTCATCGCTATCGACCAAACCAGCTTAAGTCAGCGGAACACAGAACCCGTCCCGACAGATATACCCTGATGGGCACTCCGTGTCCGTGCTGCAAACCAGTTTCCTTTCACGACCTCTGCCCAGATAGTAGATACCGCCAATGTTCAGATACCAGGCATACACTACTGGCAGAAGTATGACCAGCGATACCAGCACTGCCGCAAATACAACAACGCTACTCATTTTGACACCTCCTTTCACAAAAGAGTCTTCCGAGCAACCAAGTCTTGCCGGTGTAGGTCATTGACTTGATTTGACCGTATTCGAGAGAGATCGCCACCTACCCAAGCACCTGTAGAGCGCCTCCTTCGTTCGTGACCAACCGCAACAGTATTTACTAGTATTATTATAGTTTTAATGATAATTATACATAGTCTACTATCATTTGTCAACCTTTGCAGTACGGTGGTTGGGCAATCTTGACAGCAGTACTAATCTGAGTTAGAATGCACCAGAAGTACTATAAATAGAATACGCCATGTGCACCATGGAATAGTCTTTAAACGGTGTAATTCACATTGGATTTTATGATTATACGTCTGAGACCAGTGTTCCAGCCAAGAGGATATCCGCTTTGCAAAAGAGCTATTGAAACCGCGTAAGAACCTCAGAGTTCTATCGCGGTTTTACTTTTTATAAAACCAAATGCACGAATCGAGGCTAATATGAAGAGGTTAACAGTACCGATTATAGCGATCCTTTTTCTAGTTGCGATTACGGCAGCGAGTTGTGATGGTGATGCGACTATCCCACCAACGGGTGAGGAACTAGTAAGTTCCTGCATTGATTGCCATAGCGACATTGAGGTTCTCGCGATAATGGCCGAACCGCAACAGGAACAGGAAGAGCCAGAGGAAGCTTCTGGCGAAGGCTGAGGGGGCGAGTTGCCTCCGTTGGAGGTGTGGGAAAAGGTTTTTCTGGATGATGCCGAGGAAATGCGAAGCACTCACCTGAAGGTAGGATGCATGATCTGCCATCGCGGTGACAGTAGCACAATGGACAAATCGGCAGCTCACGAAGGATTGATAATAGACCCCTCAGAGACAAGTTGCAATACCTGCCACAGTGAGATAGCACACAATAACGAGAGTAATCTTCATACCACACTCAGTGGTTTCGAGAATGCTCTCCTGACACGAGGGGCTAATCTCGCCGCAGGATCGCCAGCCAGTGAAGCATTTAAAAATCATTGCCAGACATGCCATACAACATGTGGTCAATGTCACGTGAGCAAACCAGATGCAATGGGTGGTGGTCTCGTTTCAGGACACGAGTTTAAGAATCCCCCATCTATGAAGAATAACTGTGTGGCATGTCACGGGTCTCGTGTGGGCGCTGAGTACCTCGGCACCAATACCGGGGTTCCCGGAGACCTTCACTGGACAAAGAATGGAATGTCCTGTTCCGACTGCCACAGAACCGAAATTCATGGAGCAGGAGAGGTTGCTACCAATAGGTACCATACCTCAAGCCAGGTAGAGTGCATTGACTGCCACGAGGCTGTACTGGATAAAAGCGTAAGCAATGCACATCACCGTCTGCACACCGAAATTCTCTCATGTCAAGTATGCCATTCCGTGGACTACAAAGGTTGCTATAACTGCCACGTAGAAGTAAGCGAACAGGGTACCTGTTACTTCACCAGCGACCCCTCGGTAATGCAATTTGAGGTCGGATTCAATCCAATCACATCTCCCGAAAGACCCTACAAATATGTTGTATTGCGTCATGTTCCAACGAATCCCGATCTATTCGCTTCCTATGGGGCGAATCTTTTACCCAACTTCAATGCCTTGCCGACATGGAAGTATGCAACTCCACACAACATCCAGTTGAAGACACCCCAGAACGATGGCTGTAACTACTGCCATGGACAGGAGCAGCTATTCCTCCTGCCCAGCGATGTTACACCACAGGAACTGGAGGCTAATAAATCGGTAATCGTTTATGAATTACCCGGGATGGGGGAGTAAGACATGGAACTGAATCGAAGGGACTTCTTGAAAGCCTCTGCAGGAACAGCAGGCTTGGCTTTAATTCAGCCGTTAAATCTAGGGAAGACAGCCAGTTCGAGTAATGGCTCATCACCTCAATCAGAGCTGGCAATGCTCGTTGATGTTTCCAAATGTGTTAGCTGCTGGTATTGCTATGCTGCGTGTAAGCAAATAAACAACCTTCCCGAAACAGTCAAACCCGATACCGAGAATCCACCGCCACTCGCTCCTGACATTTGGTCGACGCTCTACACAACGAAGATTAATGATCGATGGCGCTCCCGAAAGCAGGCGTGTATGCACTGCACTGATGCAGCCTGCGTCAAGGTCTGCCCTACCGGAGCCTTACACTACAACGAACTGGGATTTGTCCAGTATGATAAACTAAAATGCTCAGGTTGTGGCTACTGCACGCAATATTGCCCCTTTGGAGTGCCGAAACTGGAGAGCGATCCGGTCAGCGGTGCAGGCAGCATGGACAAATGTATCTTCTGCATTAGCCTCGTTACTGAAGGAAAACCGACTGCATGCGCGGCAGCTTGTCCTGTCGGTGCCATAAAATTCGGTAACTGCAGTGAATTGCGGACAGAAGGCAAACAAAGGGTTGAGACATTGCAACAAACAAATGACCAAGCCAATTTCTATGGAGATAGTGATGTATTAGGCGGCCTGCATGTCATGTACGTTCTCGATGAATCACCAGAGGTATATGGTCTTCCCAAGGATCCAGAATTACCAGCTCCTGCTGTGGTGCACGACATCATTCAATGGGTCGGCATTGGTGCTGTAGCAGCTATAGTAGCTGGCTTTAGCCTGAACTACCTGGTTGCCAGAATGAGGATGGGGCTGGACGAAAGGAGAAAAAGCTATGCAAGAAGAATTAGCGATCGAAAAGCGAACCGTTGAACGATTCAAGATACGGACTGTCCTGTTTCACTGGACACATACGATTGCGTTCCTGGCCTTAATAGTAACAGGACTTATTCTGTTCGTCCCCTGGTTCGGTGCAGCAGCAGCAGGTGGAGCTACCAGAGTAATTCACCGCATCTTTGCAGTGCTATTCGTCGTGTTACCGGTACTCTATTTCCCTCTTAATATCAAGGAGTCCATACATTTCGTCAAGGAATCCCTGATAGGTTACGATCTGAGTGATCTGGGGTGGATGATGGCAGCTCCCGACTACTATTTTGGAGGTGACGAAAATAAAATGCCTCCACAGGGACACGCCAACACCGGGCAGAAGATGTGGCAGACAGTCTGCATTTTAACCTATGTATTGTTCCTGATAACCGGCGCAATCATGTGGTTCTTGAGAGGCAGTGTATCTCCAGCAGTATTCCAGTGGTCAATGCTCATCCATTCCGTGGCGTTCTTGCTGGCATTCATTATGCTTTTCGTACACGTCTATCTTGGCGTGCTTCATCCCCGAATGAACGAATCGCTCAAGTCAATGCTCGATGGGAAGATATCCCCGCATTATGCCAAGCACCACTATGGTAATTGGTATGACGAGATCTCAGAGGGCGAGACAAAACACTAGCATTTTCCAGGCGATACAAGTAATTTTCAAGAGGGCCAGGTAATCGTACCGCGGCCCTCTTTTTTATCATCAGGGAACAGACTAATCATGGGTACCCGTGCAGGATACTTACACATAGGCGTAAGCAATAGGGGCAGGTTTGAAACCTGCCCCTACAAGTGCAATCCACCCGTATCCTATTCTATTCACCTTTACATTTGATCAGTACAACCTATCACGGAGTATAATCAACCTCGACATAGATCTCGGTGACGCGTAACTGCGTGGAACCAGAGGCTATTCGCTCAACACCAACCTGTAGGTTCGTGATATCCCCCAAATCAAGCCCTCCACCATCAGAGTCCGTAGTAAATGTGCTCGATACTATTAAATTATAGTTGCCTGTGGTATCTATACTGGTATCACCCTTCCATATCGTTGCCGTCCCTGTCTTGTACCCGATATCTATGCTCCCTGCCGCTGGTGAGGAGTCACCGGGACTAACTACAC
>JAXHUK010000023.1:0-4636 GCA_034189725.1 Chloroflexota bacterium
GCCACGGGGGATGTTTCCTGATCACGCGCCCTCCGTAAGGCAGCTATGACATCATCCCCAAGGAAATAGTTTGCCTCCTTACACAGTCGGGCTACAGTGCTGGTAACATCTTGTGATTTTATTTCTCTCATCTTTCATCTTTATATGACTGCATAATATGAATAAGCTCTCTCACAGTATCAGCCGAGTTATGTAAAGCTGCCTGCTCATCAGCAGTCAGCTTTATCTCAAATATTTCTTCCATACCATTCCTGCCCAGCTTTACCGGAACCCCCACAAAAAGGTCATTGATTCCATACTCACCCTCAAGATGAACCGAACATGGTAGAATTCGCTTCTTATCCAGAACGATAGAATCAACCATCTGAGCGATAGCTGCCGCAGGAGCATAGTACGCACTTCCTGTCTTGAGCAGGGCAACAATCTCTCCTCCACCATTTATCGTACGCTCGACAATCCTGGAGATAGTCTCTTCGGACAAGACATCGCTTATGGGAACGCCACCAACTGTAGCTAATCTGGTAAGAGGCACCATCATGTCTCCGTGCCCACCCAGGACATAGGCAAATACATCTTCCACAGAGACATCAAGCTCCTGGGCAAGAAAAGCTCTGAACCTGGATGTATCGAGTATGCCCGACATACCGATAACGCGATTTCGGGAGAAGTGACTCGTCTGCAACACCAGTTGGGCCATTGCATCCAGTGGATTAGCTACTACGATGATGATGCAATTCGGCGAGTGTTTGATCAACTCTTGCGTTACACCTCTCACGATCTTCATATTAGTGAGCACAAGATCGTCCCGACTCATACCTGCTTTACGGGGCACTCCTGAAGTGATTACTGCGATGTCCGAATTCGCGGTTTCCCTATAGTCGTTCGTTCCCAGAACATGTGAGTCATAACCAACGGGCGGCCCGCTTTCCAGCAGGTCCAACGCCTTGCCCTGAGGCATGCCTTCGATGATATCAACAAGAACGATGTCAGCATAATCACGTTGTGCGAGCAATTGGGCACAGGAAGCCCCCACGTTTCCGGCACCGACGATTGTAATTTTACTACGCATGTTGTGTTGCCTCCTTTAGCTTATTTCAAGCTAGTCTTCCGTAATTGTTTTTACCGTGGTATCTGCGACTACCCATATTGTGTTGTCCCACTCTTTTGGCCCGTTCTAAACATCCCCAAAAAAGAGCAATACCACCCCCATGCTATAACAATGTTGGATTTAATCTCATACCGCCGTCAGGACTACCAAGGACATCCACAGACGGTACACTCCCACAGGCTGGGTAGTAACATATTATCATATCACTTTAGATTTGTCACTAATCATAGATAGCCGGTAAACTGCGTACCCTATAATTGTTGAATGCGTTCGCAGTACTTCCAATCACTTATGCTCTATATCCTTTCGCCACCGTACTCTACACTCTGCATCAGGTCAACGCACCATGACTACGGTTCCCTATCGCTTTTCGAAGCTACACTCTGCTGTTTTGCAGCTGGTTTTTTATCATTACGACTCTAACCCGTCGCCTTCCTTTTCGAAACCAGCCTTTTGCCCAGTTCAAACGCATCAGTAAGCGCAGTGGGGTGCTCTTTAATCTCACCTATCTCGTCAACGCCTCGGATGAGAAGTTCATCAGCATATTCAACGCCAATGGTCTGGAAAAAGTATTGCACAGTCAACACAGAGCCATCAAACAGTTGCTTGCCCTTGGTAGCTCCCACAGCGATAAAAGCACCTTTCCTCGAGGAATTCGGAGGATTCTGTTTGAGAACATACTTTCGTGACCACAGTGCCTGACCGCGATCGATGAGCGCTTTTAATTGAGCCGGAAGGGCATAGAAAAACATGGGGGAGGCTATTATGACACTATCCGCTCCGAGAAGTTTAGGATATATTTCCTGCATTTCATCCTGAACAACGCAGTTACCATCATCAAGACACCCGTAGCATTCTCGACAGGGGGCTATAGTGAGTTTGGAAGCAATCAGTTTCTCGATCTCTGCGCCCTGGCTCCTTGCTCCACGTAACGCTTCATCAAGCAACAGATCCGTATTACCTCCTAGCCTGGGGCTTCCCATTATACCTAGTACCTTCAAATACACCTCCAACACACAGGTACCGCTGTCAGTTTACAGCAGCCCAGCATTCGATCTGCTAGATAGCTATACTATGCATATAGTGTCTGGTTGTCAATAAACACAAGCATTCAGCCATCGGCTTTCGGGGGCTGTAAATTTTTTAGCAGTATGGCAGCTTTGGAGCACCCCGTCCCCGATAACTGAAAGCTGAATCCTTGCGGTCGAGCTTTGCTATTATCACCACGAAAGTTTATAATTTTTCAGCAGTTGCGCAATCAAAACCAGGGCACGAATCAACCATACATAGTTCTCCCGTCAGCAGAGCCTGTCGCTGGCTCACGAATGGAGTAAACAGAAGCAAGGAGACTTGAAATGGCAGAGCATATACCAACATATGATGAAGCGTTGTCTCTACTTAAGGAGTTCAATGAAAGTGAGAGCTTGTTGAAACATGCCTATTGTGTTGAAGGGGTAATGCGATATATGGCTCGTAAACAGGGGGATGATGAGGAAAAGTGGGGAATCATCGGGCTGGTGCATGACCTGGACTATGAACTATTCCCTGAGAAGCATTGCACCAAGACGCAGGAGATATTGGAGGAGCGTGAGTGGCCGAAGGAATATATACGGGCAATCGTATCTCATGGCTGGGGCATTTGCAGCAACGTTGAACCTCAAACCGATCTGGAGAAAACACTCTACACTATAGACGAACTGACCGGTCTGGTCACAGCGGTAGCGATAATCCGGCCATCGAAGAGTGTGTCCGACCTGGAGACAAAGTCAGTGATGAAGAAATGGAAGGACAAGGCGTTCGCTGCAGGCGTGAACCGCTCGGTTATTGAAAAAGGAACAGAAATGATGGGTGTAGAGCTGAAAGAACTGGTCGATGACGTGATTATGGGTATGCGCGAGGTTGCTGACCGAATCGAGCTGTAGCGTTATGTAGTTTAGTCTGTGATTTGTCTTGCTTGAGACTCAGATTTTCCCAACGGGGAGGATGGATAAATGAGAGTAAGCAGAGTAGAGGAGATGCGAAAACTCGACCTCAGGGCCACCGAGGAGTTTGGTATCGCCGAGGAGACCCTCATGGAAAATGCAGGTGTATCCTCGTATTTTGTGATATTGAATGAATTTGGGGTACAGGGAAAAAGGTTTATCGTTTTCTGCGGTATCGGTAACAATGGTGGGGATGGATTCGTAGTCGCTCGCAAGATTCACTCGATGGGAGGAGAGGTTAAGGTCTTTGTGCTCGGGGATAGCAACAAGCTAAGTGGAGCAGCGAAGGTGAATTATGCCATCATTTCCCGGATGGCGATAGAGCTTCGCGACGTTACGTCGATAGAGGAAATACGTGGAATGACATATCACTGTGATGCTATCATCGATGCAATTTTCGGAACAGGTCTTAGCAGAGAACCCTCTGGAATACACAGGGAAGCTATCGAGCTGATAAATGAGAGTAAGAAAAGGGTCTTCAGCCTCGACATTCCCTCAGGCGTGAACGGCGATACCGGAGAGGTGATGGGAACCGCTGTAAAGAGCACCTGTACTATAAGCTATGGCCTTCCCAAAATTGGGAACATGCTCTATCCTGGGTTTGACCTCTGTGGCAAGCTTTACGTATCTCATATCTCATTCCCCCCATCTCTCTATGACAACGATTCCATACAGTTGCACCTGAACGATTTTATTCCCCTGCCGCCACGGGACAAGAGCGCACATAAGGGCAGCTATGGGAGGGCTCTGTTTATTTGCGGAGCTTCAAACTATCTGGGAGCACCATATTTCGCTGCCATTTCATTCCTCAAAGCTGGAGGGGGACTTTCTTATCTTGCCACACCAGGCTCCATCTCGCCATTCCTTGCCAGTAAGGGAAGCGAGATCGTCTTCATCCCGCAGAAGGAAACACTCTCAGGAAGTTTAGCTCTGGAAAGCAAAGATGCGATTATAGAGTTCTCGAACACTGTAAACATCGTCATTCTGGGCCCCGGCCTCTCCCTTAACCAGGAGACACAGGAACTTGTGAGGGAATTGGTGAAAGAGATCGAGGTACCCCTGCTCATAGACGGAGATGGGATCACGGCGATTGCCGATCATACAGACGTCGTCAAATCGAGACGTGCACCGACTGTGCTCACACCACATAGTGGCGAGATGGCTCGTATCGTAAAAACAGGGGGGAACGAAGTAGACAGAAACAAAATCAATGTACTTCAAACAACAGCACGAGAGCTAAACGCCATTGTTGTATTGAAAGGGGCTCACTCGCTCATAGGCTACCCCGACGAGACGGTGTACATTAATACCAGCGGAAACCCTGGTATGGCCACTGCCGGGAGTGGCGATGCACTCACCGGTACAATCGCAGCTATGTATGGATTAGGATTATCCGTAGAAGAGGCAACGAGGACCGGTGTCTTCATACACGGGCTGTCAGGTGATTTAGCAGCTCAAGAGAAGGGTGAGGATGGACTCACTGCCCAGGATATCGTGGATTATCTACCCAATGCTCTGAAGCACTACCGCGAACACCTCATCGATA
>JAXHUK010000024.1:0-3755 GCA_034189725.1 Chloroflexota bacterium
GTCCGCTTGAGGTATACGGGGTACCACCACGTATGGTCGGGGCGAGAGGATTCGAACCTCCGACCTCAGCGTCCCAAACGCTGCGCGCTAACCAGACTGCGCTACGCCCCGTTTTTTTATATGTCGCATCCCAATTAGTACCCCTGGCGGGACTCGAACCCGCGCTCCTGGCTCCGGAGGCCAGCGCTCTATCCTCTGAGCTACAGGGGCACAACTTTGTTATCATACTATATCTTACCTGAATCTTTCAAGGAACTGGCTTGAAAAATCAACGCAATTTTGCACCAGCCACGCGCCAACTGCTGAGCAACAAGGTACTCCACAAATCTCAGGCATCCTTGTTCAACACCAGTAATACAACGACTACTTTATGCTATAGTACTCTCCGTGAGCGAGCACCTTACTCTCTTCGATGAGCTTCGCCAGATGAGCCAGAACCTGCATTCCAGCCATATCAATTAAATGTGCATCCAATTCTGGGTATATCTTCGCCACAATAGCTGCAACGTTCTTTTCTCCCTTTTCCAAACAACCCAGTATCTGCTGTTCCCTCTCCAAACGGTGAGCTATAAGCTCCCTGATCTTCCGTTCAGGCTCTCGTATCAACGGGCCATGTCCAGGACAAATCAATCGAACTGGATAGTTGAGAAGTTTCCCCAGAGAATCAATGTAATGCGCCATATCGCCATGAGGCATCTCGATAACCGTCGTACCTATGCCGAGTATATGGTCCCCGGTGAACAAGATTCCCTCCTCCTTCATGAAAAAGCAGACACTGTCATGTGTATGCCCTGGCGTATGAATCACCTCCAAACGAACACCGCCAATGTCAAGAATGTCCCCGTCATTGACCAGGACATCCGCTGTAACCTCATACTCCTCTACCTGATCCACAGCTCGAGAGTGATTCACAACGCGAGCACCTGTCACCTCACGAATATCACGGCATCCTCCGACGTGATCAGGGTGAGGGTGAGTGACCAGAATGTACTCAAGCCGCACAGGCGACACACTCTCTATGTACTCAAGCCGTGTTGCTACTCCCTCCCTTTCCCGGTATCCTGAATCTATAAGCGCCGCTTCGCTATCCACTATGAGATAGACATTAGGCGCATACAGCCCCATGAAATCGGCACTACCTACGGGAATTGAATGAACACCAGGTGCTATTTCCATCGCATTCACCTGCTTTTATGCCGTCAGCATAATAATCAACTTTCGGGGTCTTGGCTGTAGTTCTGCACAGGATCAGAACTCGTTTCCCCAGCTACAGGATCAGGTGACACCAAAACCTCATTACTACCAACACGTGCGCTGATGATAGACAATGCTACTGATAATAACAATACTCCACCCACCACACCCAGCGCAATACCTACGGGAATCTCATAAAAACCCGAAATCAACATTTTAATTCCGATAAATGCGAGAACGGCGACCAGCCCATAATTGAGGTATCGAAACATCTGCATAATCCCGGCCAATGCAAAATAGAGTGCACGCAATCCCAGTATAGCGCATATATTCGAGCTATACACAATGAATGGATCCAGGGTGATACCGAGTACAGCCGGGACGGAATCGAGGGCGAAAATAACATCCGTCGTTTCAATAACCAGCACCACAACGAGAAGCGGCGTGGCCAGATAGCGTCCTGCTCTCTTTATAAAAAACTTATCGCCTTCGTAACCTTCCGTAACAGGCATCAATCGGCCAAATAGTCGCAACACGGGATTCTTTTCCGGATGTATCTCCCTATCCTTCTGTACCGCCATCCTGATGGCCGTGAAAATAAGGAAAACGCCGAATACGTACATTACCCAGTGAAATCTCTCTATCAGTGCCACGCCAGCCAGAATGAAAATCAGCCGCATCACGATTGCGCCGAGAATGCCCCAGAAAAGTGCCTTGTGCTGATACACTGCAGGCACTGCGAAATAAGAGAAAATCATCAGAAAGACGAACAGGTTATCTACACTGAGAGACTTCTCGATGAGGTAGCCGGTCAAGAACTGGAGCGCCGTATCGGGGCCACGCCAGAAGTAGATCACCAGGTTGAACAGCAACGACAGCACTATCCAGAAAGCAGTCCACCACAGCGATTCCTTAACGCCGATAACGTGGGACTTACGATGGAAAACCTTGAGGTCCAGGATCAGCAGCACTAATACAACAACGTTGAAGCCAATCCACACCATCACGTCGCTAGACAACAGGATACCGCCTTATACTCTGAATTACGATTACACACACTGCTTCGACTCCGCTCGTTGTCCCGTGGTTCAGGGAATTTGAAGTAGCCCTGCTTGACTATACTCAAGGATACAGTATTTCATCTGGACAATCAAGAACGGGGGGCCATTGTTCAAAGGCCCCCCGTTCATCACTCTGTTCCCTCGTTCTCTCCCGGATTCTCCGAGGCCTTACCTGCGGAAACCGGTACCACGAAAACGTAGAGTTTGTCTCAATCTATTTCGCGACCTTCCACTTGACTAACGTCACATTTTCATTAACGTCGTCGTAGTATACCTCGACCGGCATTCCGATCTCCAGCTTCGTCTGGTCGTAATCGACCACGTTGGTCTGCATACGAACGCCTTCTTCGAGTTCAACAATCACTACAGCATACGGGAAAGGATCGTTGAAGTAGGCGGGATGAAATGGTGCATAGGTGACGGTGAAGGTATATATCTTTCCTTTACCGCTAACCTTCGCCCACTCCCAGTCAAAAGAGCCGCAGTTAGCGCACATTTCACGAGGAAGATGACGCCATGTGCCACAGTTCGTACACCTCTGCATGCGCAGGTCATGCTGCTTGGCGAAACCATACCACTCGCCAGCCAGTCCCTTCAACCTAGGTAGCGGTTTATCAAAAATACTCATCTCTAATCCCTCCTCACTACACAAGCAGAGCCATCACCGAAGTCACCCCACCCGGTGATCACTCCAATCTTGGCATCCTTTATCTGATTGTTAGCAGTGCCGCGCAATTGCCTCACTGCTTCAAGGACGTGATTCGAGCCAATAATATGGCCCTCAGAAAGAAGCCCACCGTGGGTGTTCAGAGGGTACTTGCCATCCGGCCAGGTGATCTTCTTGCCACCCTCGAGCCAGGGGCCACCCTCTCCCCTCTTGCACATACCTAACTCTTCTATCTGATTGAGCACCTCAAAGGTGAAGCAGTCATATATCTGCATGAACTGCATATCTTTGGGCTCGACGCCAGCCATCTTGAATGCCCTTGGCGCAGCCCAGGTAAGCCCAATGTCTCCCATATCAGGCCTGTTGGAAATATCATCGCCGGGATAGGGATGACCCGTACCACAACCAGATATGTAGACAGGTGTATGGGGCATATCCTTAGCCCTCTCGGCCGAGGTTATGATGAAACAGGCAGCCCCATCGGTCTCGATGCAGCAGTCATAGAGATGGTAGGGATCGGAGATCCACCGTGAATTATGATAATCCTCCAGTGTCATTGGCCTGCCCCGCATCTGGGCATTGGGGTTATTCTGGGCATGGGCACGCTCCGCTACCGCGATTGCTCCCAGGTGGTCATGGGTTGTCCCAAACTCTAACATGTGCCTGCGGCACAGTACAGAGTACCACTGGGCAGGAACGAAAGCACCATAAGGCGCTTCAAAGTTCGCGGCGGTATCACCCATGGGCAAGGTCATTTCCTCTGCCGACATGAGATCCTTAACCCGCATTCCTGAATAGCCATTCCACCCGTTGGGACAAATCACGTAGTTACA
>JAXHUK010000025.1:0-5143 GCA_034189725.1 Chloroflexota bacterium
TTTCCACCTCTCGGTCGACCTGCTACGCCAGGAAGCTGAAGAGGTATTCAAGCTGGGGATACCGGCGATCATACTATTCGGACTACCGGAAGCCAAGGATGACCTGGGTTCTGCTGCCTGCGCCCCCGATGGTATTATTCAAAGGGCGGTTCGCGAGATCAAGAGCGCAGTTCCCGACCTGATAGTCATCACTGACGTCTGTCTCTGCCAGTACACAACCCATGGGCACTGCGGTGTGCTGGAGAATGACTATGTCGATAATGATAAGACCCTGGAAATTATCGCGCGAACTGCACTCTCCCATGCTGAAGCCGGTGCAGACATTGTCGCTCCATCCGACATGATGGACGGGCGCGTTGCCGCGATCCGCACTGCGCTGGACGACAGCGAATTTCACAATACTGTCATCATGTCCTATGCCGCAAAGTATGCCTCGGCATTCTATGAGCCGTTTCGCGAGGCCGTAGAATCCGCCCCCCAATTCGGCGACCGCTGTTCCTACCAGATGGATCCGGCGAATGCCCGTGAGGCGTTGCAAGAGGTGGAGCTCGATATTGCGGAGGGAGCGGATATCGTGATGGTAAAACCCGCCCTTGCCTACCTCGACATAATCAACAGAGTGCACAGCACTTTTAACATTCCTCTGGCGGCTTATAGCGTAAGCGGGGAATTCGCTATGATTAAAGCTGCAGTACACAATGGCTGGGTGGACGAGCGGCGAATATCCCTGGAAATACTTACTGCAATAAAACGAGCTGGAGCAAGCCTCATCATAACCTACCATGCCAAAGATGCCGCCAGGTGGCTCACATCCCGGTAAAAAAAGTGCACCGCTTATGAAACGGAGCACTTCCCTGTTACTTGCAGCTAGCGCCGTGGCTTCAGGCGCTCTTCGCTGTCGACGAAAATAGTAACCGGGCCATCGTTATAGATCTTTACCATCATGTGCTGCTGAAAACGACCGGTTTCGACATGCAACCCCGTCGCACGTAAATGATGAACAAGCCTCTCCACCAGTGGTTCAGCCTCCTCAGGAGGAGCAGCATCAGTGAAACCGGGACGACGCCCTTTCCGAGTACTGGCATAGAGCGTAAACTGGCTCACAATCAACAGTTCGCCAGCGATATCCAGGACGGAGCGGTTAAATAGTCCCGCCTCATCGGAAAATATACGAAGATGGGGAATCTTCTCTGCTAGATAGGTAACATCGTCGTCGGAGTCATCTCTGCCAATCCCAACAAGCACCACCAAACCCTCTCCGATAGAAGCAACAGTGCTTTCTCCAACATCGACTGAAGCCTGAGAAACCCGTTGAATAAGGGCTCTCAACTACCCTCCCCGACTTTAGTCTCAACCTGTGACTTTGTCGCTGTCGCTGTCTCCGACTCCTTTGTTGTATCGTCAGTCCCTGATTTGGTCTCGGACGCCGACTCAGGTTCACTTTCCTTGGGACTGGAGTTGAATACGCCCCGCTTGCCGTGATCGGTACTGTAGAATCCACTCCCCTTGAATAGAATGGGTACAGGGTGAAATACACGACGCGCCCCATTCCCACATTTAGGACAAACAGCTACCGGCTTATCATCAAAGCTCTGTCTTTGTTCAAATTTTGTATTACATTCACTGCATTCGTAATCATAAACTGGCACCTTGCACCTCACAAAAAAAGCGGCTCTCGAGCAGGCACGCTGTATTTCAAAACGACTTTGTTAGCACTCGATTAGCAAGAGTGCTAACAAAGAATAATTTAGCACCTTGACCTAGTCTTGTCAAGCAAACTGCGCTATTGCCTTTTGCGTCCACGTATGGTAGACTCTACCCTTAGTTGATAAAATTGGCTCATAGTATGGATTTTTTGTAGAAACTAAGTATTGTCAGACAAGATAGGGAGAAAGGTCTTTAAAATATGTCAGAACCTGTTTCAATGAAAGTACTTCTCGAATCCGGCGTACACTTCGGGCACCAGGTAGCACGCTGGAATCCCAAAATGAGGTCGTTCATCTTCAGTCAGCGTAATGGTATTCATATCATCGATCTTGAACAAACCGTAGTGTTACTCAGCAAGGCATATGAGTTCGTACGTAAAATAACTGAAGATGGGCAGAACATTATCTTCGTGGGCAGCAAAAAACAGGCACAGGAAGCAATCGAACAGGAGGCCAAGCGTTGCGGTATGTTTTATGTCAATCAGCGCTGGCTCGGAGGAATGCTGACCAACTTCACAACTATTCAATCGCGCATTGACTATTTAGTGCTCCTTGAAGACCGGAAGGCAAGGGGAGAATTCGAGCGCTTGCCCAAAAAAGAAGTGTTGAAGCTGGAACGAGAAATTGCCCACCTCAACAGACTGCTCGGGGGTGTGAAAGCGATGACCAGCATTCCCGGAGCTCTGTTTATTGTTGATCCTAGCAAGGAAAGGAACGCCGTCGCTGAAGCCAAGCGTATCGGCGTGCCCATCGTGGCAATTGTGGACACTAATTGCGACCCCGATGAGATCGATTATCCCATTCCCGGCAATGACGATGCAATCAGGGCAGTATCCCTTTTTTGTAATGTAGTAGCAAATGCTGTACTGGAAGGCAGACAGGCTCTAGAAGCACTCGCCGAAAAGGAAGAAGAAGCCGAACTGGAGTTTCCCGCAAACTACGAAGCTATATTTGAGCCAGATGACGTACAGCTAAGTTCGATAGAGAGCGACGGTTAGGAGGTAAATGCAAGTTTCTACGGAAGCAATAAAAGCGCTGCGAGAAAAAACGAACGCAGGAATAATGGAATGCAAGCGAGTTCTCCAGGAAGTTGATGGTGATCTCGCTGCCGCCACTCAAAAACTAAGAGAGCGCGGCTATGAAATGGCCAGGAAAAAGGAGAGTCGAACTGCGAACCAGGGATTAGTAGAATCCTATATCCACACCGGAGGACGTGTAGGGGTCTTAGTAGAGGTAAATTGCGAAAGCGATTTCGTTTCCAATACTCAAGAGTTTAAGGATTTAGCCCATGACATAGCAATGCAAATTGTGGCGGCCAATCCTCGCTATATCAATCCCGATGACGCCCCTGAAGGAACTGAGTCAACCGATGATGATTGCCTCTTGCTTCAACCATTTATCAAAGATCCCAGTAAGACAGTCAATGATTTAATAACCGAGACCATAGCGAAAGTCAGAGAAAACATCAAGGTAAAGCGGTTCTCTCGTTTCGAGTTGGGGTTAGATGGAGAAGACACACAACCCTAGATACAAACGTGTTCTATTAAAGCTGAGTGGCGAATCACTTATGGGCGAGAGTGGGTTCGGTATCGATTCCTCAACCCTGAAGACCATTGCTCAGCAAATAAAGCATATCGTAGACAGTAACATCCAGATCGCTGTTGTTGTTGGCGGCGGTAATATATTCAGAGGTGAAGAGGCTGCGCAGAGAGGAATGGACCGGGTCACCGCTGATTATGCTGGGATGTTGGCGACTATTATCAATGCCCTTGCCCTTCAAGATGCCCTGGAACGGGAAGGGGTAGTTACAAGAAGTCAGAGCGCAATTGGTGTGCAAGCAGTCGCCGAACCCTATACGCGCCGGCGTGCTATTCGTCACCTTGAAAAAGGTAGAGTGGTCATTTTTGCCGCAGGTACCGGTAATCCCTATATGACGACTGATACCGCAGCGGCCTTGCGAGCAATAGAAATCAATGCTGATGTATTGCTCATGGCCAAAAACAAAGTCGATGGGATTTACGATTCAGACCCCCTGGTAAACGCAGGGGCAAAAAAGTACGATCATCTCAGCTACATGGAAGCGTTGAAAAACAGGCTCGAAGTAATGGACTCAACCGCTCTGTCGCTTTGCATGGATAACGAGGTTCCTATCATAGTATTCGATCTCCAGGCTCCCAAGAGCATTGAGCGAGTAAGCACCGGTGAGCTTATAGGCACCCTGGTGCAAGGTGATGAATAATGTGGATGTTCGATATCAAACCATCGGTCTCTCTGCATCATTCCCTGTAGACACCATAACAGCGCAGTCATGTAGAAAAGTCGCAACCCTTGAGTTCCTGCTCTCGATCGCCATCAACTGAATGCTTAGTACAGCCAGATGAGTACCTTCTTTGTGAGAGGCGTTAGCAATGAGTGCTGAAGACGTTCTACAGAATGCAAACGATAAAATGGAGAAAGCAGTCGATGTGCTGAAAAGTGATTTCGCTGCTATCCGAACAGGCAGAGCCAGCCCGGGGCTTGTCAATCGCATATCAGTGGATTACCACGGAGTGGCCGTTCCCCTCAACCAGATCGCCAATATATCCATCCCCGAAGCAAGAATGATCATGATACAACCCTGGGAACGAGATATTATTTCGAGTGTTGAAAAAGCCATTCTTAAATCGGACATTGGCCTTAACCCATCTAATGACGGCAATGTGATCAGACTAGCTATCCCCCAGCTCACCGAGGAACGGCGCAATCAACTGGTGAAGATGGTAAGAAAACGGGCTGAGGATGGTAAAGTGGCAGTACGCAATGTACGTCGAGATGGTCTCGAAAAGTTGCGCAGTCTGAAGGACGCCAAAGAAATTTCAGAAGACGACCAGAAGCGAGCCCTTGGCCAATTACAGCAGCTTACCGACAAATCCATTGAGGAAATCTCTCAGATAGCAAAGGAAAAGGAAACCGAACTCCTGGAATTTTAATGCAACGAGGAAGTGTAATTGGTAGAAGCCAGGTCTAAAAATCTACCAGTGAGAGATATTACTCCGCTGCCCAAACATGTAGCGATTATTATGGATGGAAACGGGAGATGGGCAGAAAAGCGTGGTTTACCCCGACTCGCTGGTCATCATGCGGGCACCAACAATGTCCGTGAAGTCGTTGAATGTTTTAATCGTTACAAGGTAAAAAACCTCACTCTCTATGCTTTCTCCACAGAAAACTGGAGCCGCCCCGGGGAGGAGGTCAACGGATTGCTGAGTATTCTCGCCTTGATGATCGACCGGGAAACTCAAGCCCTGCATCAGAACAAAGTCAAGCTTGGCTATCTGGGACGACTGACCGGGCTGCCACCAGAACTACAAACCAAGGTTCACTATGCGGTTGATCTAACGAATAGCAATCCAGGGATGATCCTGAATGTCGCTTTCGATTACGGCGGCCGTGCCGAG
>JAXHUK010000026.1:0-40435 GCA_034189725.1 Chloroflexota bacterium
TGCCCTGAATGTAAACAACGACCTCAAGCCCTTCTCCTACATTCACGCCTGTGGTATCGAGGATAAGGGAGTAACGTCTATGCGGCAGTTGTTGGGGCATGAAGTAGATCGTGAAGATGTGATACGCAGTATGATCGATCATTTTTCCCAGGTTTTCGATATGTCAATTATCGAGCAGTAGTCGCTCTATAACGAGGAGCATTGTGGTATCCAGAGAACATCCGTCATGGCTTACACAAAAAATCCCCGATTTCTCAGTTTTCCCAAGAATTAAGGGGTTGCTGGATACAGTGTCCTTGCATACTGTTTGTGAAGCCGCTCAATGCCCAAACCAGGGCGAATGTTTCGCCTGCGGAACTGCCACCCTGCTCATCATGGGGACTATCTGCACACGCAACTGCACTTTTTGCGCCATCAGCAAAGGACACCCTTTACCATTGGACCCAAACGAACCACAGCATGTTAGCCGGGCAGTGACTTCATTGGGTCTGAAGCATGTTGTTATCACGTCGGTTACGAGAGACGATCTGCCAGATTGTGGTGCCGGGCACTTTGCCAGAACAGTAGCTGCAATTCGACAGGGTAATCCTGGAGTAACCATAGAGGTTCTCATCCCCGACTTTCAAGGTAACGTGGGGTTGTTGAATATGGTTGTCGAAAGCTCCCCCGATGTTATCGGGCACAATGTAGAAACCGTGCCCTCACTATATCCAGACGTACGCCCAAAAGCTGACTATGATCGCTCCCTCGCTATCCTGCGGGCAGTAAAGGCTAGGAATCAGAACATCGTGACTAAATCCGGTTTTATGCTGGGGCTTGGCGAAAGACACGACCAGGTACTACCAGTGATGAAAGATCTGCGTTCAGCAGGGTGCGACTGCTTGACTATAGGGCACTACCTTTCTCCTTCACCCCAGCATCACCGCGTGATGAGGTATATTACCCCTTCTGAATTTCAGGAGTATCGCCTTACAGGTGAAGAGATGGGGTTCGGTTTTGTAGCCTCAGCTCCTTTTGTACGCAGCTCATTCAAGGCTGAGGAGATGTATCGATCGATAGCTGCGAAGCAAAGAACAGATAGCAATAATTTCCGGGAATTCACTGTTGATCAACTTTCAAGTCGAATGGGTTAAGGGGTAGCCTGTACTCATCAAATGGTTGAACAGAATATGAATGAAGTCAGACAGATAATTCGAATTACCCTTTGGGGACTGTTTCTCAACTTAGTCCTCGCAGCACTTAAAGTGGTCGTCGGGATTGTTGTGAGTTCCGCTGCACTTATCGCCGACGCCGTTCATTCTCTGTCCGACGTCTTCAGCGATATAGTTGTCCTGCTGGGTGTCCGTCTCTCATCACGGCCTCCTGATAAAACCCATGCCTACGGTCACGGAAGATATGAAACCATGGCGGCTTCTGTCATCGGAGTGATGCTCATAGGAGCAGGTCTCTTCTTTATCTGGGATGCGTCGTATTCCCTCTACCGGGGTGAAGTCAATATTCCGGGGTATCCCGTAATCATAGTAGCTCTCATTTCGATCCTGGCTAAAGAGGGGATCTATCAAGTTACCCAGAGAGTTGCCCGCCGTACCAAGAGTTCGGTTCTCTGCATCAACGCCTGGCATCATCGTTCCGATGCCCTTTCATCGGTGGCCGTGCTCATTGGGGCAATCACTGGATTATTCGGATGGGGCCACGGTGACCAGTCAGCAACCATCGCCGTTGGTATACTGATAATCATAGTAGGAATCAACGCCCTCAGGAATACCTTCACCGAGCTAAGCGAAGCATCTATTCCCACTGACGAACAGGATGTGATAGTCGAGGCAATTCAAAGCGTGCCCGGGGTCAGAAGCTGGCACTATCTGCGCACCCGACTGGTGGGACGCGAGATATTCATGGACGTCCACGTGCAGGTAGATGCCAGGCTCTCCGTGGCTGAAGGACACGCAATCTGCCACGCCGTCGAAAACGCCATCGTGGGAGCTACAGACCGTTCTATTAATATAGTTGTTCACTGTGAGCCGGAGTCGGATTCCCCTGAAACGAACTAAGCGTAATCTGGTTGAGAATAACGCCCAGTAATTAAAAGGCGAACTCAGCGCACAAGAGTTTATCGACAATCAAAGGTGCTCAGTGGTAGAATAGCTAGCAAGTTCAATGTGATTATCTTCTGAACTTCATCAATAGTAGGGATCAGGAGCAGTAGCTATCAAATATGCCATCATTCATCAGACACCACAATGTAATACCTTTCTGAGGTACAACAGGAAAAGGCCTCTTTCAGTTACCGTACATGAACAAAACGTTGTTAATCGGAAATCTAAGTTTGTAAGGTAAACAGGGGAGGACATTTGGCTAACTATAACAATCGCTCGCTATTCAGCGAATACTACCTGGAGCAACTGGTGGGCGAAGATTCGCATTGGAGGTGAGAAGAAATGAGATACCAGGACCGAATTGCCATAGACCCTGAGATCATGCACGGCAAGCCAGTTATCAAGGGCACCCGAATTCCCGTCTATATCGTGCTCAACCTTCTGGCAGGCGGACTTACGTCAGAAGAGGTGCTGGGAGAATACCCTGACCTCGCCAATGAGGATATCCTCGCGTGCCTGGAGTATGCTGCCGAACTAGCACAGGAAGAGGTGGGAATCCTTGAAGCAGAAGGAATTAGATGAGCCTTAAGCTCCTGCTCGATGAAAATCTACCTCCCCGGGTTGCTACTGAGTTGCGCCAACAAGGTTACGATGTCATGCACCTGAGAGATATGGGCATGAAAGGATGCAAAGATTCGGAGTTGATAGCCTTTGCTCGAAAAAACGAGCGTTGTCTGGTCCCCTTAGATGCTGACTTTGCTGACCTTCGTCACTTTCCATTGGGCAGCCATACCGGTATTATTCGATTAAGGATTAGGTTCGCACATTCAAACATCGTTGTTGGCGCTCTGCGCTCCTTGCTGCCGAAACTTGACCATGTTCCTATGAAAGAAGGTGCTTTAGTGGTGAGCGATGGCAAGCGGTATCGGGTCAAACTTCCAAAAGAGTTACAACAAGAATGAATATCAGGGAAATCTTCAGCGAATTGCTTGACTTCATAGATACCCATCTACCCCGAAAGCCAAACTCATCGACCAAATAGTCTACAAGCTCTACGGATTGACTGAGGATGAGATAGCGGTGGTGGAGGGTAGGGCTTAGTACATTCCCCTAGATGCTCAAAATGGTAATCGTCACCGGACTACTCCTGATTCTGGAATGACCTCACCGCCAGAACTCCCATGACGAGGCCAAACAGAGCGATCACCACCACATCGAGGATGATCGGCATGCGATAGCCAAAGAGGTGTATGCCAAACATGGCTGATTCCTGTGACCCCAGAATCACCTGACGCATGGAATCAATCCCGTAGGAGACAGGATTGACTTTAACTGCCGAACCCAGCCATGCCGGCAACGCTTGCGGGGGAAACATCGCCGGAGAGAGGAAAAGCAAGGGGAACAGGAGCAACTGCGCGACCAGTTGAAATGCCTCCATGGTCTTTATCCGCGAGGCGATAAGGAGCCCCATCATATTGAGGGACAATGCCATGATAAACATCAGTATGATGAGCAGGAGCACATCGATGAGAGAAGGGCTGACATTGGCAAAAGGGATAAATATCAGCATCACCATACCCTGGATGGTGGCAATCGTCGCACCCCCCAGAGCTTTACCAATAGCTACCGAGGTACGATTGACCGGAGCAACCAGAACCTCTTTGAGAAAGCCGAACTCCCTGTCCCAGACAATGGAGACCCCCATCATGATGGAGTTGAACAGCACCACCATGCCGATGATGCCCGGGTACATGAACTGGATGTAGTCGAAGCCTTCGTCGCCGAAACCGCCCATCATACTGGATGCGATCCCGGTACCGAACACGACCAGGAAGAGGAAGGGCATAATAAAACTGGTAATCAGCCGGGTCCTGTCCCGCCAGAAGCGGAGCAGGTCGCGATACCAGATAATGTAGACCGCTCTAAGATCGTTCAATGGAACTTACCATCCCTGCCTCTGGCCTGACGCACCGCCCATTGCATCCGCATCGCTGCCTCCCCACCTTCTCCCTCACGTATCTCATGCCCGGTGAGCTTTACGAATACATCATCAAGCGTCGGTCGGCGCAAACTTATGCTCTGTAGCCCGCTCTCAAAGTCCTTGACCAGAACCGGGATGAACTCTTCTCCGTTTCTCACTTCGAAAAAGACACCCTCGCTATCTCGCTGAGCTTCGATATTGTACTTCCGGCGAATTTCCATCAGTGCCGATTCGGCGTTGTCCGTCTTCACGGTAACGATATCCCCACCAACCATCGACTTCAAGGCTTCCGGGGTATTCAGAGCAACTATCTTACCATGGTCGATGATGGCGATCCGATCAGCAACGTTAGCCTCATCCATGTAATGTGTCGTGAGGAAAATGGTGATATTCTCCCGCCTCCTGAGTTCGAGGATGTGCTCCCAGATATGGTTACGTGTCTGGGGATCGAGACCGATAGTAGGCTCATCGAGGAAGAGCACCTTGGGATAGTGCAACAGACCGCGGGCGATCTCCAGGCGGCGCCTCATCCCCCCGGAGTAGTTCTGCACCGTATCCTTGCGCCGCTCCCAGAGGTCCACCATCTTCAGTATCTGCTCGATGCGGTTCTTGCTCACATCCCGTGGGATGCTGTAGACACCGGCGTGAAACTCGAGGTTCTGTAACGCGGAGAGCTTGATATCGAGGCTGGGGTCCTGGAAGACCAGGCCCAGGGACTTCCGCACCTGTGTTCGCTGGCGCACCACATCGAATCCATTGAGGATCGCTGTCCCGAAGGTCGGCCTCATCAGGGTACAAAGGATATTGATCGTGGTCGTCTTCCCCGCTCCGTTGGGACCGAGGAAGCCGAAAATCTCGCCTTCTACGACTTCAAAGCTGACATCATCCACCGCCACCAGGTCGCCGAATCTCTTTGTGAGGTGTTTCACCTCGATAATATTGTTCAATCTTTATTCCGAAAATTACATTGTTTCATTGCGAGCGTAGCGAAGCGATCTCACTCCCCCCGCCACCGAGATTGCTTCGTCTCTCCGCTCCTCGCAAAGACAGTAATGAATCCCTGTTTTCATCCTTCGTGGTGCCATTAGCTGGCATGGGAGTTTTCCTTATTCTGAAGAATACTTACAGGTATATTGTACTTCATTATCAGATTATAGGCAAAGAGAACGAGAACGTGCTCCCCTTGCCCATCTCACTCTCAACCCAGATGCTGCCTCCGTGGAGCTCGACCATCTGTTTAGCGATGGCAAGTCCCAATCCGGCACCACCCTTTTCACGCGGCCGGGCATCATCAACCCGATACAAGCGATCAAATACATGCGGCAAGTGTTCCTTAGCTATGCCTTCGCCGGTATCGGCAACAGATACCAGTATGTGACCCGCATCAACCGGGTAGCCATCTCTACCAGGCGCAGTGGTCACGGTAACCACGACACTGCCACCCGAAGGGGTATGGCTCAGCGCATTGTCAAGAAGATTGGCGACAACCTGCTCGATTCGCCTGCTATCTACCATAACCGAAGGTATCCCCCCGGTTATGTCCGTCGTAAGGCCGATGCCCTTCTCCCGTGCCATAACCTCAGCCTGTGAAACCCGCCGCTGTATCAGTTTTGCCGTATCTACGGATTCAACCTCCAGCTTCAATTGACCTGATTCGGCAAGTGCCAGGTCACGCAGGTCAGCCACCAGCCGGGTGAGCAGCGCTGTTTCCTCTTTGATCGATTTGAGATTATCCTGATCTGGCTCGTATACCCCATCGAGCATAGCGTTCACAGTTCCCTCAATAATTGATAGCGGCGTGCGCAGCTCATGGGCGATGTCGGCAAAGAGCCGCTGACGGGCCTGCTCGCTGCTATCGAGACTCGCTGCCATGGAGTTGAATGACTCGGCCAGGTCACCAAACTCATCCTGCGATTCGACTCTTACCCTGTAAGCCAGGTCACCACTGGCAATACGGGCTGCTCCGTTCTTCAGACCCTGGATCGGCCTGGTAAACTGTCGTGTCAATAACAATCCCAGCACAATAGCCACGAAAACCGCCACCACGCCGGCTATCAACAACGACCTATTCACACGTTCAAGCAGTTCCTGTTCCTGCACATCTTGAAAGAATAATGGGGTCTGAGGTGAAACAGGGCCACCCATCATAGGGCCACGCCCGCGCATCATAGATGAAGACAAGAGGTAGAATTCACCCACCTCATCGCCGGAGACGAAGATGTCACGTGTTGATGCCGATAATCCCACTCTTCCGGTAGTCAAGCCCAACCACTGCAAATCCGTATCGCCGACAACAACACCGGAGCTATCCGCTAACACCAGTCGCTCACCACGCATCATAACGAGGCCATCAAGCAGGTTCTGCACTCCCGTCCAGCTGCCATTATTCTCGTAGAACCAGCCAAGCCCCTCTTCGATTTGATCTATATAGTTTCTTCTGCTTTCGAGAACGTAGCTGCTGAATTCACGCGCAGCCCCACGGTTCGTCAGGTATGCCGTGAGACCCACAGAGATAACCACAACCGCAAGAAAGGCAAGGGCCAGCTTCCAGCGCAAGCTACGCATCGGTATCTCCCCCAAGTTTGTAGCCAACTCCCCGTACCGTTAGTACATACCTCGGCCGATCGGGATCGGGCTCCACCTTCTTGCGCAGATTCTTTATGTGGCTATCTATCGTACGCTCATAGCCCTCATAGGCATCACCAAGAACTCGATCCAGCAATTGGAGGCGACTGAATACACGACCCGGAGCCTCAGCCAAGACCTTAAGAAGCTCGAATTCAGTAGGAGTGAGTTCAATGAGCTCATTGCCACGCCTCACCTCATGCCGCTCCAGATCGATACTCAATTCGGCGAACTCGACAATCTTTCGTTTTTCGGATGTGCCCTCTACACGGCGCAGGACTGCCCTCACCCGCGAGAGCAGCTCTTTGGGATTGAACGGCTTGGTAACGTAATCATCCGCCCCCAGTTCGAGGCCAACTATTTTGTCCGTATCCTCATCGCGAGCCGTCAGCATGATTATCGGCACCTTGGATTCCGCGCGAAGCGTGCGACATACGTCCCAACCTGAGACCTCGGGGAGCATGAGATCGAGAATGATAAGGTCAGGTGATTGGCTCCGAGCCATGGTAAGTGCTTCCCTTCCATCGTAGGCAACGACGACCTTGTAGCCATCCTTTTCCAGATACGCCTTCACGATATCAACGATCTTCTTTTCATCATCAACGACAAGTACCTTATTTCGCGCCATGAGAAATCCAGTCCAATCTGCCTCCAATCATTCACTGGTGGGCAGTAGCCGTAGATATTTAGTCTGCACCAATTCTCGCTTCCCCAGGGATAATTGTCAAACAGTCACTACATTCCCGGAAAGCTTTTCGCTTTTTCAGACTCCTGGACTCCTGCTTTCGCAGGAGTGACATTACCATGTCATTCTGAGGGAGCACTTCGGCTTCGCTCAGTGTAAATTCCGCGACCGAAGAATCTCCCCGTATTATAAGAGCAGAGATTCTTCGCCTGTAGCTCAGAATGACATAGGGGTATGTGGTGGGTAGCCTGGAGCATCCACTCCAGCGTTATCGGATCCTTACGCATCCTGGATTGCTTCGTCGCTCCGCTCCTCGCAAAGACAGTAATGAATCCCCGTTTTCATCCTCCGTGGTGTCGATGGCAAATCGGCGTGGACGATTCCTGCGAAAGCGGGAATCGTCCAGTAATAAATAGTGCGCTTGAACGCCAACCACCACATCCTCCTTTTAGTAAGCAAAGAGGCGGCCCCGAACGAGACGCCTCTTCTTTCTACCGCAGGAGCAGCACCCTGCTGAGACTGTCATTATGGAGAGCCACTCCTGCGGGTATCTTTCAGCCAGTATCTACCTGAGGCCATTTCCGCAACCACCCCGCGGACCAAATTGCCCCATGTGGTTAGGGCCAAAGCCCTGCCCAGGATTACCGGTACCAATACCGGGCTTGCCTCCAAACGGGCCAACCTCTGTGTTATTCAAAATGCCGGAGACATTCTCCTGAAACCGTTGCATTTGCGCATTGACCCTCTGCTGCAGGGTTTCCTCTGCCCCAGCAAGCACCGTATCTGTCAACGTCTGTTCGTCGACACCCTGCGCTGCCGCTATCTCCACCAGGCTCATGCCCTCCAGCCGCTGCTCCCTGATCTCCTCAGGACTCAGTCCCAGCAACTCACTCACCGCATCACCCCAGGCTCCCATCCCCAAGGGGCCAAGCCCACAGTGTCGAATCCGGCGGGGACCGAAATCTGTACTGTTCAATCTATCGGAGATATTCTCCTGCATCCGCTCCAGTATAGCGTCAGCTTGCTCCTGGGTGATAACCCCATCGCTTACATTCTGCTGCAGGGCTTCCTCTGCCTCAGCAAGCACTGTATCAGTCAACGTCTGCTCATCCACACCCTGCGCTGCTGCTATCTCCACCAGGCTCATGCCCTCCAGCCGCTGCTCCTTGATCTCCTCAGAACTCAGCCCCAGCAGATCACACACCGCTTCGCCGCATCGTATCACACCTGGCCCTTCGAAGTTTCGACCCTGATGAAGCCCGGCACCCCATCGGTTCTCAAAGGTACCATCACCTTTTTGAGGGGAATCAGCGAACGCTGCACTGCTAACGAGGCCAACGACCAGAGCCACAACTACAAGTATTCCCACTCCAGTCCACAGCTTGAATTTCTTACTCATCTCGTTCACCTCCTTTCTTTGATACTATGAAGTTGTCCTGCAACCTCATAGTTGTATGATAGAACTGATTTGTGAAGTTAGTATGGAGAAATACTGCTTTTTCTGTGTAGACCCATTGCCCTCCGTTGAATGAGCCTGGAGAACAACAGGCTCGCAATGGCCACTGCAACTATGCTCAGAAATTTCCCCTTCATCGGTACATCCTCTTCCGGGATACGCAGGAGTGTATACTCCAGCACACCCTTGTATTACTTCCGCATGAAATTGGGTATCATGTAGACGGCAGTAGCCTGAATAGTCCCATCCTCTTGCTGCTCTCCGGAGACGGTAACGTTCTCGCCTACCGATACGTCACCCAGGCTGCCCTCGTTCACCGTCTGGAAGAATGTGCTATTACCTGTGAGAACACTGATACTACCTTCAAGTGTAGAGAGTGTTATCACACCCTGTTCAACACTCTCTACCGTTCCCATAGTTCCTGCACCACCAGAGAATCCACCCATATTGGGCAAGTTCATACCTTCCTGGCTACCAATACTTGCTCGCCTCGAGGAATCTTCGATTTGCTGTCCAAATGGAGAGGTGAACTGGCTCATCTGCTCACGCAACTCCAGGCTCGCTTCCTCCCTGCCCTGTTCCTTTCCCATAGCCACGCCTCCAACGAACACCCCACCCACAATACCTCCCACAACAATAGCTGCGATCAGAGAGACGACAAATGCACTTCGCATCACAGGTATACCTCCTTATTCATAGCCCAATGCATCGATAGGATTAAGACGGGCTGCTCTGTATGCCGGGTAGAGGCCGAATACAATACCGACACCTGCTGCAACAGATACCGCCAGGATAATTATGTCGAGAGAAAGTACCGCCTGCACAGCCATGCCACCGCCCATACTCACCCCCGACATGAGCTGCGAAATGCCAAAACCGGTAAGCACTCCGATTCCTCCACCGATTAAACTGATCGAAGCAGACTCTACGAGGAACTGAAGCAGAATGTCCCGCCGCCTGGCTCCTACTGCCTTTCGTATACCTATCTCCCTCGTCCGTTCGGTGACCGATACCAGCATGATATTCATAACCCCGATACCACCAACCAAAAGAGATATGCCGGCAACAGCCCCCAGGAAAAAAACCATAGTATCAGTGGTCTCCTCAACAGCCTCTATGGTCTCTTGCATACTGGTGATGGTGAAATCATCCTCACCTGTAATCTCGTGGCGTTCCCTGAGGATAGCAGTAATCTGTTCTATCGCCGCATCAGTTTCCTCTGTCCTTACCACCTGCACGTTGATAGTGGAAACAGTCATTTCACCCGAGGCAGTCCGTGCTGAGGATAACCGGTACTGTACTGTGGTAATGGGAGCAAATATCATGTAGTCCTGACTGCCAAACCCTGCACCACCCTTGCTCTCCAACACGCCTACTACCTCAAATCGGCGACCGTCTATCTTGATAGTCTGGCCGACAGGGCTGATGTCATCAAAGAGCGTCTCCGCCACATTACTGCCGAGCACTGCTACCATAAATCTTCTTTCCAGATCGTATGACGAGATGAATTGCCCCTCAGCTAACGCTACATTACGCACGTGTTCGTATTCCGGCGTCACACCTGCAATCTGGCTATATGTGTTCTTCACTCCTGCCACCACTTGGGCAGAAACCTGTGCCTCGGGAGCCACAGTTAATACCGAGGGAGCCAATGCAGTATCCAGCAGGGCTTCAGCGTCCTCCAGGGTCAATGTAGTGGCGCTTCCCTGCGCTCCCCTGATCCCCGATTGCGAAGCTGCGCCCGGGCTAACGAACAGCAGGTCGGTGCCGAGAGACTCGATATTGGACGTGATTGCTGCCTGGGTGCCTTCGCCAAAGGACATCAGCGAAATAACCGCCGCTACCCCGATGATGACTCCGAGCATGGTAAGGGCAGAACGCATCTTGTTTACTGTTAGCGCCTTCAGAGCGGTGCGCACTACTTGAACCGCATTCATCAACTCCCTCCCTGTACTGAGTCTTTTATACCGGCGTACTGTTGTGGCCTCACCTTTTCATCGACAATCTGACCGTCCCTGAGAGATATGATGCGTTGCGTATGGTCGGCTATCTCCTGCTCGTGCGTCACCACCACGATAGTAATATGGCCTTCTCTGTTGAGATCCTCGAGGATCGTTATAATGTCATCGCTTGACTGGCTATCCAGGTTACCTGTCGGCTCATCGGCGAGGATGATGGCGGGATTATTGACCAGAGCACGTGCGATAGCTACCCGCTGTCGCTCTCCTCCCGAAAGCTCAGAGGGTTTGTGAGACGCGCGATGGCCCATACCCACCCTCTCCAGGGCGTCCAGAGCCCGTTTTCTGCTATTACGCCCATTCCCGTAGAGCAAAGGCAATTCCACATTGGCCAGCGCAGACGTGCGAGGAAGCAGATTGAAGCTCTGGAATACAAAGCCTATTTTCTTGTTCCGTATCTCAGCCAGTTGCGTTTCAGAGAGGCTACTCACCTCTACCCCATCGAGACGATAGAACCCGCACGTCGGTTTATCGAGACAGCCCATGATGTTCAAGAGGGTGGATTTACCGCAACCGGAGGGGCCCATGATGGCTACCATCTCCCCTTCCTCGATACACAGGCTCAAACCCCTGAGCGCCGGGACCTCTATGCGCCCTGTCTGATATGACTTGATGATTTCATCGATCTCAATCATAGTTACCGATCTCCCTGTATAGCGAACAGATGCATCTATCCATACTCAACATGCTGCATCCATAAACCCTCGTCATGGGAAGCCTCTTCCACCACCTGGAAAGCCTCCTCCCGGCATCATGGGCCCGCCACCAGTGATGACACTCTCTGTCGCACCGGTTGCGGCAACCTCCACAATTACCACATCCCCCTCCTGGAGACCCTCCACGACCTCTGTCCACTGGTAATCACTTGTCCCTAAACTCACCGCTCTTACCTGTGGCTGGCCATCGACCAGCACGGTAACCCTCGAGTTATCCGTGGTCCCGCTTATCGCATCATTCGGCACAAGAAGCACGTCGCTGACCGCTTGAACCACTATCTCCGCGGTAGCACTCATACCCTCACGGAGTTGAATATCGGAGGGCACTGTGAGGCTGATAGTAACGGGGTACTGGACGATCCCTGATTTGACCTCAGCAAAGGCTGATAGTCTGACTACCTCGCCAGAAAGCTGAATGTCTGATAGTGCATCCAGAGAAATGATTGCCTGTTGACCTAGCTCCACGAGTGGGACATCGATCTCATCGACAACAGCGCTCATTTCGATGACGGAAGTATCCACTATCTCCACAATCACCGTATTCGCGTTCACATCGTCACCGGGTGCAGCATCATCATTCACCCTGGCTATTACACCATCGAAAGGAGCCAGCAGGGGATAACCATCACTGGCCATTTCCAGTTCCTCCAGCGCATCTTCCAGCTTGCCTTTCGCGCTGGCTACCACGCTTTCCGCCAGTTCGATGTCGAGGGGATCCACAACCTCCACCATGTCCGCCAAATCCTCCTCAGCTTCTTCCAGATTCCGTTCGGCATCGTAGATGGCGTTTTCCGCATCCTGTTTGACGATCTCCAGGTTGAGAACTTTTGCTTCATGATCACTATACGCCTTTTCCACCTCCTCATAGCTCACCACACCATTCATGTACTGATTCAAGACATCAAAGCGAACATCAACAGCCTCGTCTAATTCGTACTCGGCATTTTCGATATCGAGGAACGCCTGTTCCTGGATATTTAATAATCTCTGGCTGGCTCGTTCAACGGCCTCTTCGGCATCAGCGATCTCCGACTCGTCGTAAGGATTCAGAAGATCCTCAACGGCATCCTCGGCATCACGTAGAACAACCCTGGCGCTGGCCACTTCTTCCTCCAATGATAAGATGAGGGTAGTTGTGCTTTCGAGCCTTGCCAGCACATCACCCTCCTTGACTAAGTCATCCTTCTCGACGTTCACCTCCTGAACCGTCCCCCCGCTGTCGAATGTGAGTTGCTCACTGGTGGAGTAGACGAGGCTACCACTGGCGAAAATCGAATTCGTCAAGTCACCATATGCTACCGTGGCGAGCTGAGCATAATCGGTACTACCCTCCGATAATTCAGGACTGCTCATCCAATCATAGATACCATAGATTCCCCAGGCAACACCAATAGCCACTACCAGCAGTACTACCTTCTGCCACAATTTCAATGTACTCAATCCCTTAAACATGTTTCCCTCCGTCATGCTCAGGAGCAGTCTGTTCATTCGATATATCACGCTCATTGTACGGCTGGATTGTGGAGATATTGTGGAGAAATACTGCTTTTTCTGTGTAGTTCTGCGAACCCAGAAACCGGACTACGTAAGCACCACACTCAGGCAATGCGATCTAGCTAATCATCAATGTTTCAGGATTAGGCTGGATACTGGATAAAGGTTGGCTAGAGGGTCAATAAGCAACGATTTAGGAAGAGATACATATACTGCACCGATCGGTGTGCTGATAAGAGTTTTCCCTTGGATTTTCTTTGACAAGTGGCTGAGAATGCAATACAATTCCACTGCTTACTACACTAATATGAAAGTTAATGTTGGGCTTTTGCCCTGTGTGTCATTGACTCAACGATTGAGGAGAGTAATGCATGAAAATAAGATCCATGGAGTTGGTCGACTTTAGCCCAATCAAGCATCTGCAGATTGATGACATGGGAGACACGATAGTCATTGCAGGGGCAAACGGTTCAGGAAAAACAAGGTTGAAAGATGCAATTGTTGCTACATTGGAGGGCAATGCCTTGATGAACATGGTAATAGAAGCAACTAGGTCAGAAGAAGAGGATGAAAAGTACTTCAATGGAAAGACTATCAAGATAGAGAAAGGTATACAGAATGATGTTTTGAATAACTACATAAACAGCCGAAAGTCTGGTGCGGGGCGATACGTTGGTTCTTTGGTCCAAATCGATTCCAATAGAGACGTAGAGAAGCTTTCATACAACGCTGTCAATTGGCTAGGAGGCGACCCAGATGACGTAGAATCGGCTGGCAAATTCTACTTCAGTCCTTTCATAAACAGATGGCAAGACTTCGTTAATTACATTCATCAGAAAACAGCTGCCAGAGATAAGAAAATTGCTGAGGCGGTTAAGGCAGAGCCAAGCAAGATTGGCGATGAGTGGCTGCGAGAACATCCGGATCCACTTGACAAGTATAAAGATATCTTCAAAAAAGCCTTGCCGGGCAAGGAGTTGATGAATATTGATCCAGCAAGACCTCGCGAGTTTCGGTATAAGGACGAATCGGGGCAAGAATTGAATTTCCATAGGCTAAGTTCGGGAGAAAAGGAAATAGTCAGGGTTCTATTCGATGTTGCAAGAAAAGACATTCGACATTCCATTGTGATTGTGGATGAACCAGAACTGCATCTGCATCCCACACTTGCCTTTCAGTTGATCGAATCCCTGAAAGCCATGGGAGACCACACGAATCAATTCATATTCCTAACTCATTCATCGGATTTGATCACAACGTATTACTCGACTGGCGATGTGTACTTCATTGATTCACTCCAAGATGGCACAAACCAAGCACATCGCTTGAAGGACCTAGTCGATAAACGTCAGGATCTAGTCCCTCTTATTGGCCAAAACATAGGTCTCTTTGCTGTCGGGAAGAAACTTGTGTTTGTGGAAGGTGAATACTCAAGTATAGATCGCCTGACCTATCAGAGAATTGCGCAAACAATAGACCCAGAAATCAGAATAATCCCAGCTGGGTCAGTTCTCAACATAATTACCTTAAGCAGCATAGAAGAGCAGATCAGACAATCGATATTCGGAATTGAACTATATATGGTAAGGGACCGTGATGGTCTTGAATCAAAACAGATCGCATCGTTGGAGAAGAATGGCAGGATTAGGTGTCTGAAGCGACGACATCTAGAGAACTACTTCCTAGATGAAGAGGTCCTATTTGAAGTAGCGCAGAAGCTCTACACCACCAGCAAATTCCCCAACTTGTCACAAGAGGTGATAAAGAACAGCATACTGAAAATAGCTCAAGGTTCGTTGGGTTACAACATATATAAAAACTCAAAAGAGTATCTGATGCTCAATCATTTTCTAAAGGCACCAGCAGTCAAGTCGGTGGAGCAATTGAGCGTGGATGAGATCAAATCCACAATAGTTAAGGAGATCACGAACAATGCAGAGCAGATGGCATCAGGGCTCACGCGAAGCTTTGTCGAAGACTGGCTAAACAAAGAGGAAGCCGCTCTGAATAACAAGCTCACGAATGGTCAATGGATAAACGATTACCAAGGGAAATACATATTCAGCAAAGTATGCGCAGATGTCCTGAAAGAAGATCAAACTAAAGTTCGACATGCCTATGTGGACATTGCCCTAACTAGCAAGCCAAAAGCAATTCAAGATATCATTGACATCTTCAAGGGAATGTGAAATCAACGACAAATAGTCACACAACAAGTCGCTCCAGAGCGACTTCACTAGCTAGCTTGATTGATTAGCGTTCAGCGGCAAAGTTGAGTCTTGTTACTGGCAATCGTATTCTTGGCAGAGCCGTGCATCGGCTCAATAAGACCTCTATTTTGCACAATTTTTTCACTACTTCGCCTTCATATCTGTGAATACGGCTTCATTCCTTTCCCACAGTTTTGCTGCCCACTTAAATTGTCGGTAACCCGTATGTTACTCGGACACACTGCTAGTGTGTCAATAAGCAACGATTTAGGAAGAGCGATCGGTAGGATGGGTTGCGTGTTGACAGCATGGTACTTCTATACTATAGTGGAATTACCGTTAGGGCGTAGACTATCCTCGATTTCACCCCTATACTGTCATAGCAACACTGGGAGGCATAGGTGCAAACGCAAGGGTATGTGATTCTCACCTTTGAATTTCGTAAAAGCGGCAGGCGATGGACTGCCTATTGCAGAGAGCTTGGCACGGCAACATTCGGGCGATCCCTTACCGACGCTGAGAATAAACTAGACGAGGCAGTCTTGCTACACTTAAACACCCTTGAAGATGTCGGAGAACGTGAACGGTTCTTCAAAGAGCACGACTTAAGGTTCTATGAGCACAAGCCCGCAAAGAATACTACCATAAGCGTGCCCCTCAACGAGAACATCTTAATCCGCACGCGAATCCAGCCCGTACGAGAGTTGGTTCCTGCCTAGTATCCGCTCATGTATACCAAAGTTCCTGCCATTTCTGGCAAGCAACTGATAAGGCTCCTACAGAAAGACGGCTGGAACATCGCAAGAAAATCCAACCACGGCATTGCCCTCACTAAGTCTTTCGCAGATCGCACCAGGGTCACAGTTGTTCCCAGCACGCGTGCATCCCTCGATACTGGTACACTAGCAGCTATCCTTGGCCCAAAACAAACAGGTATTGCTAAAACAGGCTTACTCGAACTCATCAACAAGTACGGGTTGTGACGATCATAACCTATTATCTTTCCCGTTCGTGGTAAGACCTTACCCCCTTCTGAACCCGCATATTCAACTTCGGTGCTATTTCTAGTAGAATAGAACAAACGCACCTGGTTGGTTGACCAACGGCAATTGACGAAAATCCGGGATGAAGCGATGCCCTCAGCAATGACACCGGTAAGAAGCCAGTATCTCAAGATCAAGCGAAGCTATCCCCAGGCTATCGTGTTCTTCCGCCTGGGCGATTTCTACGAGACCTTCGACGATGATGCCAGGCTGGTCTCCAGCGAACTGGAGATCACGCTGACCTCCAGAGAGATGGGCAAGGGACAGCGCTACCCTATGGCAGGCATCCCCTACCACGCCCTGGACAACTACCTGGCGAAGCTCATCAACAAGGGCTACAAGGTAGCCATTTGCGAGCAGATAGGCGAGCCCAAAGAGGGCAGGGGTTTGGTCGAACGGGATGTGGTTCGGGTGGTCACCCCGGGCACTGTGGTCGAGGCCAACATGCTCGAAATGAAGGCGAACAACTACCTTGCCGCCCTCGTCATCGAAGGCGAACAGGCAGGGATAGCCTACATCGATATTACAACAAGTGAATTCGCTACCACGCAGATTCCCGCTGAAAACGCCCCGCTCGAACTGGAGCGACTCCGACCATCGGAGGTACTCGTTACCCAAAGTTCACAAATCCCCCGATCGTGGCTCTCAACTCCAGCAACGCAGTTAGACGATCAGTGGTTTGAGCTGGACACGGCACGACAAACCCTGCTCGATACATTCGGAGCATCCTCCCTCGAAGGCTACGGCTGTGCTCACCTCCCGCTGGCGATACAAGCGGCAGGTGCCATTATTCACTATCTGGAGCAAACCCAGAAGGGTGCCCTGGGGCAAATCAATAATCTCGCTACCTACTCCACCGAGTCCTTCATGATCCTGGATGCCCAGACACGCCGCAACCTGGAGCTCTTCCAGAGCGGCCGCCTGGGGGTAACCGCGGGGTCGCTAGTGTCCGTCATCGATCTCACCAGGACACCCATGGGAGGAAGATTGCTCAAGAGGTGGATGGGACAGCCCCTCCTCGATATACCGCAACTGGAGCAGCGCCAGCAAGCTGTAGCCAGCCTTCATTCGCTGCGGCGGATCGAGGTGATCGGTCTCCTCAGCAAGCTCAGCGATATCGAGCGGCTGATCAATCGCGTGCGGTCAGACATCGCTACGCCCAGAGAGGTAGTATCTCTACGGCTCAGTCTGGAGCAGGTTCCCCGGATGAGGGCTGTACTGGAAGAGGAGGAAACGTTACAGTGGCTCTACTCCGAACTCAAGCCCTGTGACGATGTCATAACATTGATCTCACAAGCTATTGTGGACGCTCCCCCGGCTACCGTGGGCGGTGGCGATGCGATAAGGAATGGCTTCTCCAGCGAATTAGATGAGCTTCGCTCGGCTTCATCAAACGCCCGCAGATACCTGGCAGACCTGGAACGAACCGAGCGCGAGAGGACGGGGATCAAGTCGCTCAAGGTAGGCTACAACAAGGTATTTGGCTACTATATCGAGGTCACCTCACCTCATACCCACCTCGTCCCCGAAGACTACATACGCAAACAAACGCTGGTGGGAGCGGAGCGCTACTTCACCCCCCAGCTCAAAGAGTACGAATCGTTAATTCTCAATGCCGAGTCCAGGATTGCGGAGCTGGAAACCACCCTCTTTCGCCAGGTATGCCGCCAAATCGGAGGGTGGGGCGAGCGCATCCTGGGTATTGCCGCTGCCCTGGCCCAGCTCGACGTCCTCTCTACATTCGCCGAGGTAGCCGCCAGATATGGCTATACCCGCCCCAGGCTGACCACAGATGATTCGATAGAGATCGCTGGAGGACGCCATCCTGTGGTAGAGCGAGCGCTGGTCGACGAGCAATTCGTGCCCAACGATGTCTATCTCTCCAATCAGGACGCCCAACTCATCATCCTCACCGGCCCCAACATGTCAGGGAAGTCGACCTTCCTGCGCCAGGTAGCTATCATCGTGCTCCTCGCCCAGATCGGCAGCTTCGTTCCCGCGGACTCAGCCACTATAGGGCTGGTAGACCGTATTTTCACCAGGGTTGGACTTCAGGACGACCTGGTCACCGGGCAATCGACATTCATGATCGAGATGGTGGAGACGGCCAACATACTCAACAACGCCACTTCAAAGTCGTTGATCATACTGGACGAAATCGGGCGCGGGACATCGACCTACGATGGACTCTCCATTGCCCAGGCGGTGGCGGAATATATCCACAACCACCCCCGGCTTGGCGCAAAGACGCTCTTTGCTACTCACTACCACGAGCTTGTGGGGCTGGCCAACTTCCTGCCCCGCGTGAGAAATTTCAATGTCGCCGTATCGGAGGAGGATGGCACAGTGGTCTTCCTGCGTAAGATAATCCCCGGGGGTGCCGATAAAAGCTACGGCATTCACGTAGCACAGCTCGCAGGTTTACCCCGAGCAGTGGTACATCGCGCCGACGAGGTTTTGGCCGACCTCGAGAATCATACCGAGTCAAAAGGGGCACGAAGCGCACAACGCCCCAGCCGCCGTGAGAGGTCTCCCTCAGAGCAACTGCCCCTCTTCGGAGAAAAATCCCCCGTACTGGACGCCCTCCTCAAGCTGGACGTCTCCTCGATGACTCCTCTCGAGGCCATCACCAAGCTCTACGAGTTGCAGCAAAAGGCCAGAGAATAGCAGTAACGACAGCACGGGGGTGACTGAAAAGTCACCCCCGTGCACTATACGCAACATCCCTCCACCGCATCCACTACGCTAATCGAATACGACTAATAGAGGAGGAATCCCAACCTTACAGCAGCAATCGCTGACAAAAGCGCTTTCCTTACTAAAGAGGTAGCATCCTACGTTTGTTCTACCTTGCAGCGCAAGCGAGAGCTTCAACAGGGCCCTTAGACGGCTTTATCTCAAGATGCAATTCGTCAAGCATCTTGTTCCGTAGTATTCGCAGGCTATTCTGAAGCTGTTCCTGTTCCTCTTCCGACAAATCGGACATGACATTGGTCATCAAGGATTTGTAAACCTCTACTCCTGGGTCGCAGAGTTCCCTGCCCTTATCCGTAATCTTGATCTCAGTATAGGGCTGCCCCTTTCGTTTCGGGATCCTTGTTACCAGTCCGTCCTTCTCCATTCGATTGAGTAATCCGGCTATGGTCTGGTTTTCCCGGAACATTAAACGAGCTATCTCTGCAGGAATTAACGGCCCAGGGTAATCCCTGCAAGCCCACAGAACGGTAGCCTTCTCGGGCGTTAGGCCAACCTTGGCTAATTTAGCCTCAGCGACCTTGTTTATCGCCGTCCAAGTTTGGCTGAGCACCGACCATGTGGTCATAGCTGTTTCATTGAACCGAAGCTCGTACATCCAAATACCTCCCCCGTGACTCCTTGTTGAATTTTTTAAAATAGAGCCATAGCCTATTATATCATACTGCTTGATAGCAAGCAACGACCATCGGATATTGGAATCAGAGATAATTGTACTATTCTCTGACCACCTGATAGGATCGTACGAGCAATGTAGCAACTATACGGAACAGAACAGTATCGAAGAAATGTAGGTATAGTAAAGGAATATAAGCAAACGGTACGTTGACTTTCCCCAGGAAATTCCATAGTATTATTACACCAGTACGATAGTATCAGTACGATAGTTCAGCGGTAGTGGACACCACTGCCATAACACTACAGTACTAAGGTCGTGAAACTATGCACGCCAACGAAGAATCAGCTGTGATTCGGGAAAAAGCGCAAAATAAGCAGGTTGGCCTGATAAGAATAGCCCAATTCATGGCAATTCTCTGGGTTATTCTGTCACTCGCTGACGCCGGTATTACCTACATTTGCCTGAAAGACGCCACAAATATAGAAGGAAATCCTTTTGCCAGAGCATTACTTTCACATGGTGAGGCACTATTCTATGGGGCAAAGCTAGCTATTACTCTTGGCGTGGGGGCAGGCTTTCTGTGGCTATCAAACAGGACACCGTATTTGAAGTTAATGATCGTCTGCCTGACACTGCTACTGGTCATGTTTACCGCTGTGCTGGTTAACAATATACTGCATCTATAATCACGAAATGAAAACCTCTACGTCACACGTTGTGTCACGGAACCAATTCAGCAACCAGGCGTTATCCCAAAGTCCACAGCGACTTTTTTCACATCCTCAAGCAATGAATATACATCAACATTTGGCAACTCGCGCACAATCTTCCTGAATGGGTCATCAGTGCTCTCTTCACTCTTAAAGATATCCAGTAGATCATCAATACCATCACCGTTTTGAGAGTCCGGGGAGGATGACATGTCTACCGCCTCGGAAGCTTGGCCCTCTGCTTCGGCGGGTGGAGCAGGGTCCATCAACGCGGCATCGAAAATATCGTTTTCCGCTTCGAAAGGCGAAGCGGCATTGTCTATAAGCCCCGGATCAAATCCCTGGCTTCCTGCATCATAACCAGCCGGTGGTGCTATATCCCCAAGCCCCGGAGCAAATCCCTGGCTTCCTGCATCGTAACCAGCCGGTGGTGCTATATCCCCAAGTCCCGGGGCAAATCCCTGGCTTCCTGCGTCATAACCAGTCTGAACTACAGCATCCTGAAGCCCCGCACTTTGCCCTTGTGCCACAATAGCATCTTGTGGTGCACTATCTACCACGTCAAGCTCTACCTGGCCATAAACCTCGTCTCCACCCAGAGATATCCCTCCCAAATCCCCCGCCATCTGTCCGTGTTCTCCGTTAGCCGGTTCCTGATTTATCGCCTGCGGCTCAACAATGCTACTGTCGTAACTGCCTAACTCAGCCATTGATAGTTCTGAAAACGATACTGGGATTCTCTCGTCCGCTTCGTCTCCAAACTGGCCAAGCTTCTTCTCTCCTGCAGCGAGGAATTTTCCTACAGGATCAACCTCATCGACGACGGTGCTTCTATCACTTCTGCTTGAAAGTAAAGGGCTTTTCCACAACCGCCGCACCGATTGCAAACCACGTTGTACCGGTTCTAATTCTATCTTCATGCAGGATCGCTCTACCTAGCTAGTATAGTGGAAAACACGTAGCTCAGCCTGTGATACCTCAATAGAGAAGGACATGGATTTCGCTGTTCAACCATTGCTGCAGGTTTACCGAATGTGTCATTGTGTATCTACCACCCTTGAACAGTAACACATCTACACCCATGTCAACAATGCCCAAATCGGTATCAACATATGAGGGAAATCGTACTGAGCGATATACAGGACGAAAGAACATTGATTTCGGCATGGAGTAAGGGCAAAATGAGTACGTTAGTTTACCAGCGTATAGGGAGGTAGATGTACCAGCCGTTGAACAGGGTGTTTGACTCTAACATCAGCTACATAGCGGACATCGAACCGAATATGCTGTCTGCAGCGATGGGTACTACAACCATCACTGCCCCGGAAGAGCCTAGAGTCAAAGCGAGGAAACTAAAGAATTTATACTTATTGCCACCATCAGCGGCGGCGGCGGCGAACGCAGTCGTCAGTGACAGGACGATTATACAGGGGAGAACGACAGTTTGCAGAAACTCAATGCCCTCAAAGCTGAATGTGAACATATTACTCGCCATTTCCTGTGCTTCAACAACACTTTCCGTGTATACATTTTCAAGTACTTCGCCGAACATCAACAATACCTGCACCACGAATGACAGCAAACCGACAATAGCTATATGCATAGCAATAGCCAGGTACCCAAATGATGCCGACACCTGACTCCTCTTGGCACGTAGAAAATCAAGCATGGTTGCTACTATAGAGGAGCGAGACCCTACCTCCTCGGGATCGCCACCCAACCTGTTAGCATCATTGAACATCTTCACACTTCGGTATACCGTTTCACTGCCTGTCTCCAGAGAAAAGCGCTGCCAGCATATATCGGGTTGCAGCCGGGAGTCCAGCCTGGCGCTTAGCCTCGTAACATCTGCCGCCAGGTTCGCTGTCGACCTCAGGTCCAACCTGCTCAGAGCAGTAGAAACTGTTAATCCGATCGCCGACGCCACGTTCCCCAGTGACCTCAAAAAGATGCTAATATCAGCATCTTTCTTCTTCACCGCCTTGTCAAATAACATACCAGCTACACCTACAGGAAACATGAGTGCTGATGAGATAATGAGAGCCCATCCTATCCCCATTCCAGCTACCAAAACAACGATAAAACCGATGGCGGCTGCAGGTAATAGAATTCGAGCCAGCCGACGTGTCCTCTCGTAGCTAGTACAGTACCAGGCGGGATTATGGACCCTCACCTCCTTGGGTGCTACCCTGAAAATCATCCAGGATCCCATTGCAGCTACACAAATAGTAACACCAACGATTATGATGGTGAATGATTTTGCTACCGGGTAGATAAGCATGGAGACCGCAGCAACCATCACAATCAGGGCTGCAGACACAATGAGGGAAGCATAGCCTTCAGTCCACTTCCTCAGCGATTCCACATCGCGTTCATATTCATTCTGAAATGACTCGGCCTGTATCTTTGCCTCCTGAGCCAGGAAGTCAGCCTCTGCTTCTCCTGAACCGAGGGAGCTCGCAAGACGCAACAGTAGACTTTTGACCACATCATTATCAGCGGATTCTCCCACGAGACGACTGGCCACAGCATAATCATATCGCATTTGCTTCGCCAGGGTGTGGATATCCTCAAAATAGTGCGCTGAGGTACAGGGGAGCTGACTGGCAAACTCAAATATCTGGCTGCGTGGAATACCTGCTGCAGCTATAGACGACATATATGCCAGTTGGTAGAACAGGTCAAAACTGAGATAGTCACTACCTGCAATGCCTTTTTTAAAGGACTCTTCTTCAGAAGAGTCCTTCCTGCCGCGCTTTAGCGAGAACTTTGAGAAGTTCATAAAAGTCGGTCACTCCCTTGTCTTTATGGAGTTTTTCTAGTATCCTCTGCCTTCTCTCCACCGATGAATAGATTTGCCACTTGCGGTTGGATGGGATTCCATGCTTTGGCGCGAGCTTCTCTTCCAATAAAAAACTGTTCTTGTTCCCCACAAACTCGAACGTATCGTTCACTGAGTCCCAACGAAACACCTCGACAAAGGAGAAAATGTTGTCAACAGGATCATAACCTACGATTTCACTGATACTGGTTGCACGCCGGCCCTTTTTACCATTGGGCAACTTGACAGCGTTTTGGCATACCACCACGTTCAAATTGTCCATATAGGTCTTGGATACATTGATCGGAGGTCCGGTGAGACGCTGAATCAGTTTCTCAACATTGGAAGCGTGGAACGTACTCATCACCTGATGGCCTGTCTGCATTGCGCCAAAAGCGATATTCCCTTCCTCGCCACGTATCTCACCTACAATTATTACATCAGGGCGCTGCCTCAAAGCAGCCTTTAATAGCTCGAACATGTTCACATTAGAAACTTTTTCTCCTGGTGCGGGATTTTTAGCTACCTCTCGCAGCCAATTCGAGTGAGGGACCTGAAGCTCCGGTGTGTCCTCTATGCTTATGATTTTGTGATTCGTTGGCATAAAGGCAGTCACTGCATTCATCAGTGTAGTCTTACCTGAGGCGGTCTCCCCAACGACAAACACATTCATACCATCCTCGATCACCATGGAAAGATACGCAGCCATCTCATAGTTCAGGCTACCGAATTCAATAAGCTCCATGACACTTAGTGGCGTATCCGCAAATTTTCTGATGGTGAAATTGCTGCCACGCCTTGAGACCTCCCGACCAAAGACAATGTTAATACGAGAGCCATCAGCCAGAGTAGCATCCACGATCGGACTACGCAGCGTAACCGGTTTTTTTATCGACTCGGAAAGACGAAGCACAAACTCATCCACATCATCATGGGTTTCAAATGTGATGCATGATTGTACGCTCCTGAATATCTTATGCTCAACGAATATGCCACCGACTCCGCTGCAACTAATATCCTCAATGTTAGAGTCTTGTATGAGCGGCTCCATGACTCCCATCCCCACCTTGTCTCTCACAATGATGTACTTTAACGCTTCAAGTTGATCGGGGGACACCTCGACCTTACTCTTTTTACTTATGCCTTTCCCCTTCTTTCCTTTCCCTTTTCCTTTATCACCTTTTCCACTACCATCATCATCTGCCGTAGATAAACTTGTGGAAGTACCATTACGGTGCACTGTAGTGACCTTATCTATCAACCGCAGAAGACACTCGGTTCGTTCTTCATCAGATTTTACATTGCTCAGGGCTTCAGCTTCATCGACCAGCCTATCCTCTACCTCATGAAGCACTACACTCATGTCCTGATTCATTCCCGGTTCAATCGGGATATAGAAAGGTCTGCCACCGCTGGAGTCGGAGTACATGTGAATGAAAATCTCTTCCCCGACAGGGAAGATAAGGTTAAGTTGCTTACGATCACCATCAGACCGCTTGAGCTTGGATACGTACTCCGGGACCGCTACCTCATCGAGTGGTACCTGACACAGATATTCCCAGAGATGCTTGTACTTCTGGCTTGCCGTCTGCATCTCTTCAGGAAGCAAGAGAAACAACTCATCACTTTCATCCGGCATGCGCCTGGCATTACCTGCATCGTCGTTTTTCCCAAATGGTACTACAGTCCTTGGCATAGTTAACCTTTACGCCCTCGCTTTAGAATACGGTATCACTTTAATGCCCCACCCCGGCTCAACATCGAACGAGATAATATTACCTGTGCTTTTCTGAGCCCCCCGCACCTTGGATACCTCCAATATTTTTATCATCTTGCTCCCCATAGTCTCCATACGTAATCTCAGGTGAGCATCACACATGGAACCGATCCTGACCATGACATTCTCATCAAAAGCATAAGAATGAGCGACACAGACAACGCTCATCCCTTTATCACAAAGCCCTTTACAATCCTCAAAAAAGGTGAGAACTTCCTCTGTAGAAGCATGCGTCAAGAAGTAGGTGATGGAATCGACTATCGCTAAATCAATGCCCTTGCCGGAACAACTATTGAGTATGGGCAGCAGTCCTTCATCCAGATTTCGTCTCGTTTTCTTCGTATCCAGGGGATATATTCGCAATCGAGTTAACAGCAGGTAATCCAGAACATCCAGGTTAAGGCTCTGCATCTGACTTACCAGGCTCTTCATCGTATTCTCAGTAGTAAACACCATAACTCTTAAACCTAACCGCAGTGAGCCCCAGATCATCTGCTGGGTCAGCACAGATTTACCAGAATCAGGCTGCCCTTCGATGAGGCACAATGACTTCAGCGGTATTCCTCCGCCCATCTTTTTATCCAGTTCATCATTCCCTGTCGAGAATGTTCTGACATCCTCCGTTTTTAGCCCGCCCATACCAGTCTCCTAACCTTGAAACTGCGCCGAGACTACCACACCATTAGGACTGGACAGAATCACTCGATTGATGGTGTCCACCCCCGGTGATGGATTCAATTTCAATCTCATCAGCGCTACCTCGCCGGGATTGAGGATATCCGGCTCAAATACCTCCGGATCCTCTGTAGTATCATCCGCGTAGATGGTTATAACCGCCCATTCGTTATCAGAAGGAATGCTCTCCTCTGTATATGAAAGAGAGCCAACGTGGTAGGTCGTATTTCCATAATACTGAACCAGAACGTCCCATTGGGAAAACTGGGCAAGATGTACCTTGCCAACGTTCTGAACCAGCACATCTACAAAAGGCGCTGTGTTATTTGCGTTAACTATATCGATATCAGTCCTGAGTATATCCTCTGCTTTATCCGTCATTAATTTCCAGGATTGACAGGTGGAGTCCAGAGAATCAAAGGATACTTGGGACCAGGACACTACCGCCACCATCATCAAGACCACAACAAACAGGGTTACCAACACATTGCTCATTTGCTTTACATACTAAAGTAATAATCATCGGATATCCCATTAGGAATGAGAACCTTGACATTGTATTCACCGGGCGATAATGTTTCATCGTAGCTAACCTCTATCATCACGGTCGTTGCAGTCCCCCACTCATCCCCATTCTCTATTTCCTCATCCCAGCGAGGGTATTCACCATCAGCATAGTCGACATGAGGAATCCAGGCCCAAACTGTATCGTTGCCGCTGAGAAGAACGTCGCAACGCTCGATATCATCCACAGGTTCACTGCCAACATTCTTCACCCAGATAAAAATATCGAAGTTGCTATCCTCGTTAGTATCCTGCCATTGCCCGTCGTTATCTAACTCTCCTGCAGCATGAATGATCTCGATATGACTTCTGATGCGTTCGTTCATCCGTGCAGAGGCGCCACCCAGCGCCCCGCTAGTCGTCGTAACCGCTGGATACACCGCATTGATCACCAGCGTCACACATACTACAGCAGCCACTACCAATAAAATCGTGGTTAATGCTTTATCCATGTTTGGACTTCCCGCTGTTTAATCCACCATTGAGAAGCTGCGTAACCACAACTGACTCCAGGGCTCCACTACGATAGCGCAGCAAGCTATCCAGCTCAATAAGAAGCTGGATACTAGCAGATGCTGACATATCCTCATTCTCGGGAGAATCCTCGCCCCGGTTGTTGTCACTGTAGAGGTCAGCCAGCAGCAGCATAGTCTGTTTCAAGCGTGATGGAACATTGCCCGTTATATCATATATCTCCACCACCTTAGTTACCCTGCTTTTACCAACCTGATTGACAGCACGTGACAGCCACTGTGCTAACACTGATACCGTTAACAGATCAATAACTTGATCGTCCCCGGTCTCTGAAGGGCCCCCATTTCCACAGCTACAACCAGAGTCAGGTTCACCCTGTTCATTCAAGCTATCAACTAAACCAAGCTCCAGGAAATTTGATCCTGATCCGCGACTGCCCTTCTTAGCAGTCACACCCAAATCTGTTGGCGGCGAGACATCTCCCGGACTTTGCGCGGACGGTTCATCAATACCACCAACAAAACCTGGCATCACAGGAATAACCGATGGCATTTGAGCAGCTTGTGGTGGGATTGCAATCTCCCCAGGAAAATCCATCGCTGGCATTTGAGCAACCTGGGGGGGAACTCCACCACCCAAATTCATCGCCGGCGTTTGAACAACCGGGGGTGGAGCAATTCCACCACCCAAACTCGTATCCAGAACTACGGCGGGTTGTCGCTGCCCCAAGGCGTCTGCGGCACCGGTGGCACCTGAAAGAGGTCCAGGTGCTGATGAGACTATGGTACCACTACTATCCAAGGGAGGAATGTAGGGATACCCACCACCAGTAGCCAGTGTATCCTTAATATCGAGCAGCACCGACTGTATCTGGTTCTTAAGCACCTTCATTTCCTCTTCGAGTGCCTCGATTCGCTCTTCCATGCTGCCCAATCCTGTTTCTTAATACCATGGAGGTCGCTGCGGGGACGGCTGACTGGGTGACAGCGACCTCCTAATCAACTCAAGCACGTATATAAGTTACAACCTCGCTAGTTCAGAATCATTTGATTGTCGAGGTTGGCCGGGGTTGTCCTCTCAATGACGAGTGTGCTTCCTACCTGAGGCATAACCTCAATGGTGAAGGTGTGATACGTCCCTATAGTCTCACCAACACCTGTCAGATCCACCGTGAGCTTGAACATCTCACCCGCTTCCAGCAGTTCATCATTGTCTCGCTTGCCCAGCTGCGTCTTGCTCCAGGCCAAGTCATATGCGCTTGCACCCTGGCTGGTGTAGGATATAATGGCAACGTTGGAGCTACCAGTGTCAGCTAGCCCATCACTGTCAATATCATTGGGACATGTAAGGTCGATCGCCTCACCCTTAAGGGCATTGGTTACAGTGAACGTCACATTGCCAACTGCAGTTGCATTGGCTTGCTTGGCGGCTACTACACTACCGACCAGCTCCAGCGTAGATCGAGTCTCCTCAATTCCTGCGTAGATGGCCTCCTGCCCCTTCTGGGACGAGAATATCCCCGCTGACAACACCGTGTACGCAAAGACCGAAGCAACTACTACGAATGCAATCAAAATGATCGCCGTCTCCAAGCCAGTGATGCCCCTCTCATCCCGCTGTGTCTTCCCCATGAACTTTTTCAACATTTGTTGACCTCCTGTAATTTTTTCGGCCCACATATTCAGTATGGCAACCTGCATGTGGCCTCTGCAGACTGCATCTGATATCCTCTTTAGTCCTCAACCATGCCTATCACCTCCCCTTGACCTTCACTTTCCCTCGTCTTATCGTAGAGAAAGGCCAAGACTTCTTGTTCCCGGTATCTCCAATCGCCACGACCCCCCACCTTATAGGCAGGGAGCTTTCCGCTTCGACTCCAGCGCCTTACTGAGCTGACATGCACCCTGAGAAAGTCTGCAACTTCATCGCATGTCATTATCCGTTTATCTTCCCGCTGATCTCTACCAGTCTCTTTATTTGTTCCACTCTCCAACCTGCTCACGGCATCGCCCCCTTCCCACCTACTGTAGTACTCGAGCAATAAAACGGGTTGTTCTTAAACTGCATCTTACCTACTTTTACCTGACTTCCAGACCTCAAAGAATAGTTCATATTTGACCAGAGAATACGAATTCGCAACTTTAGCGAGCAATAGGAAACTTTCTAGAGCAATCATATATTCTGTACCCATAAGGAACAATCACCCAACTGTGCAGAGCGGGAAAGTAAATAGTCATGTCTATTATGCTGGTACAAATGTACTATAGTACTCCAATCGAGCGTATGTATATGGTGAAAAAGACACTGAAGGGGAGGCTCATCGGAGACAGTGGGCTATTACTGTAATTGCAAATCCACGAATGCATTCAAGGATTAAAATCCCGCCCACCAGCGAATTCACTGACGGTCATATTCTCACAGAGTAGGCTCTCTTCGAGGAGGTACTCGATGAACCCTTTAAGATGTGTATTCTCCTTTGCCATACTACAATCCATGAACTCTGTAGAACCAAGAGGCTTCAGTTCATGTACTCGATCGTACTCCTGCCTGGCCGCAGCAGGCTTGAGTTATCTGCACAACCCATTACCTTCAGCCGTATGATGCGACTGTCCCCAGGGCGACCCTATGCAGGCATGGATACTGTTTACTTCGTTACACTTCCTCTCACCATACTCTGTGCCATATCCCTCATCGCCTCTAAAAAAAGTGCTATCAGCGCAATGCCTTTCAGAACTTCTTCCAGGTCAATCGCAGTTTTCGACGAACTACTGCGCTTGACGTTTCTCTGATGGGGGAATAATCAGCCCTTGAATTCACTCGGGGTTTGCAACAGTTACTTCTCCTACATTGTCCGGGATGATTTGTACCCAGGCCAAGCCCTAGATTAATTCAGCAACGACACGGAACTTTTCCCACAAGATATTAGTCTCTATAATAGAATAGAAATGATCGAGACTCTTCTTGAAGAGGTACCATGAGGGTGAAACTACTCATTTCCCTGATAGTAACTGTGGCGGTTCTGCTCAGCGGGTGCAGTGGCACACAGCTCGCGACCCCAACCACCCTTACCGTGCCCTCGGTAGCAGCCGGCGATATATCCAACCCAAAGCTGGCAATGGCCTCATCGTACAGTCTGGACGGCTTCTCCGTCACTTTAGACGCCCCTTCCTATTCCCTACCTCTTACATTTACGGAAATCACAAACCACCAGACTATAGACTCTATATTCCAACTGAACGCAAGCCAGCGCCAACGCCTTGAGAGCAACGGATTTGTGGTAATACCCTGGCATGGCGACAACATAGTAGAGCCCTACAACTATTTGAAGCAACAAGATGTGCCTATCTTTGTCACCTCGGACACCTTGCTCCACCTGTACCACATACAGTTCAACGAGACACTCAAACGCATTGAAGAAGAGGAGTTCTTTGATCAGATACTCGACTTGAGCAAGGCGATGCTGGAAAGCTCTATCGAGGATTACGAGGCTTTTTCTGACCCCGACCTCAAGGAAGCAGCAAGGAGAAACGCAGCCTACTTCGCTGTAGCCTTGAAACTGCTACAGACGCCAACCGAAGGCTACGACGAGCAGAACGAGAAAGCCGAGGTTAAGAGGTGGAATGAGGAGAATCCCTGGGACAAGAAGGAGTTCGTGCCTATAAGAACGGTGGCCTTCGATGTCCCAAACTGGGTCGAGAACGACGTGGATAGGGAGATCAAGAACATCGAGGCGCACGAGGGATTTGCTCCAAGCGCTATATTCAATTCAAGTACAGATTGCTTGTGTGATTTCCCTGGCTGTTACTGCGAGGACTATTCCCAGTACGTTCCCAGGGGTCACTACACCAGGAGCGAGACGCTCAAGAGGTACTTCAAAACGATGGCGTGGTACGGCAGGATGGCTTTTCTGGTCAAGGGTGGTGAGGAGGCCCTGACAATCGAAGAGGATGCCAAGCTTTCCACCATCCAGGCAGCTTTGATCTCCATTCACTTGCCTGCTGTAGCGGTTAATGGAGTCACCGCACAGGAAATCTGGAGCCGGATTTACTCGGTAACTGCATTTTATGCAGGCACCGCCGATGATCTCACTCCCTACGAGTATCTCAGCGCCATAGAGCACGTTTTCGGCACCGAGTTTCAGGCATCTGAACTGGCGGATGAGCAGAAACTACTTAACTTCAAGGCCGAGCTAGCTCAGATGAGAAACCCCGAAATCTATGGCGGCTCAGGAGTCTGTGTTATATACCCACCGATAACCAAGGAGAAGCTCTATGAGTGTCTGGCCAAAACTAAGGGAATGCGGCTTATGGGACAAAGATTTATCCCCGACTCCTACATGTTTCAGAATCTGGTCTCCCCGGCTGTTGGCATGTACGTCGGCGACGGCGAGCCGTTCACCATGAAGTTTACCCTCGCCGGACCAGCCAGAACACTCCCCAGGGGGCTGGATGTGATGGCTGTCCTGGGCTCGGAGCGAGCTTATGAAATACTGGTGGAAGAAGGTGATACCGAATACCAGGGAGAAGATACAAGCTATGATAAGCAGTTGGCACTGCTCAGTGATGAATTCGCTGAATTCGATGTCGCAGATTGGAATCGAAACCTGTACTGGGCCTGGCTCTACGCCCTGAAGCCATTGTTACAAGAATTCGGCGATGGATACCCGACATTCATGCAGACCCAAGCCTGGCAAGATAGAGCATTGCAGGTATCTCTGGCATCCTGGACCGAGCTACGGCATGACACCATACTCTACGCCAAACAGAGCTATACGCCCCTTTTGAAAATCTACAGTGAGCCTACCCCCAAACCAGTTGTGGGCTATGTGGAGCCTGTCCCCGAATTCTACGCCAGGATGCTGGCACTTACAAAGATGACCCGGGAGGAACTTGCCCAGCTCGATACCCTGACCGCAGCGGAAAGCTCACGTCTGAAAGACCTGGAGAACATCCTGGCAAGGCTAATCGATATCGCCAAGGACGAACTGGAAAACAAAGAGCTTGATGAGCAGGATTATCAATTCATCAGGAGCTTCGGGGAACAACTTGATTCCATCGTCTCCGGAGTGGAATCAGCAGGCAAGGAAACGACCATAGTCGCCGACGTCCACACCGACACCAATCCGCCGAGCGAGGTTCTGGAGGAGGCTGTGGGCTACGTTGACCTTATCCTCGTGGCATACATGGTCCCCGACGGCAGGGTCATCGTCGGCGCTGGCCCCGTTCTCAGCTATTACGAATTCAAACACCCTCTGGATGACAGGCTCACCGATGAGACATGGGGGGAGCTGTTGGAGCAAGGGAATCAACCGAATAGGCCGGCATGGGTCGGGAGCATGTACGCAGAATAAGGCCCGACCCGCCGCTGCCCGAAAAAATGATCTCACATAACGCAGGGACCCTACTGAAAACCCTGAACGAATTCGGGGATAACCATCGCGTTCAGTATTCTAATTTATCGGATATAGTTCGGAAGTAGCATGTCAACAACGCCTTTACTCAAAGCACTAACCGATACCGGGATCGGCTCCCGACGTTGGTTAGCAGATGCTATACGTCAGGGTAGAGTAACAGTGAATGGCGATGTCGTTGAAGACTTCCGCCACGAGGTAGCTGTAGAAACAGACCTTATCTCTATAGACCAGCGACAGATCGATCTAAAACCACAGAGGTCAGTGTATCTGCTGCTTAACAAACCCAAAGGTATTGTGTCCACCACGCACGACGAGCGAGGGCGCAAGACGGTCATCGACATCCTGCCTGAGAAGTACCGCCATCTGAGGTTATATCCCATAGGACGCCTGGACAAGGACAGTACAGGGCTTTTGTTACTAACAAACGACGGAACAATAGCGCACCGCCTCACTCACCCCAGTTTCGAGCACGAGAAGGTCTATCTGGTTTCTGTCAACGGAAAATTGAAGGGAACCGAAAAACAGAGACTACAGCACGGTATTAAACTGGAGGAGGGCATTACCACCCACAGTGCTAACGTGGAGGAAGTGAGATTACCGCCATTCAATTACCGCATAACACTACACGAGGGTAGAAAGCGTCAGATACGCCGCATGTTCGCCAGTCTAGGTTATCGCGTCTTAGCTCTCAAGCGGGTCAGCATGGCGAACATTCAACTGGGCGACCTTCCAGAGGGAAATGTACGTCAACTTAGTCAACACGACCTGCAGTCGTTGCTCGATGATATAACTGATTAAAAGGAAAAAGGTTATCTCGATACACTCGTATCGGTTCAGGATGGCGGCCACTATTTCAAATGAACTATAACAGGATAGTGCGCAGGAATCATAGATTACATACTATAGCTGACAGGCGTTATTCTATCGTTTTTCTGCTTGTCGAGGCTCACTACTATCTTCATTGCTCGATGGATCAACCGTTTTACCGCCAAAAAAGCGGGACAGTATACTAGTAACCCCTTTCACAGAACCTTGCGAGGTTTCCTCTTTATTCATAGCAATCTCTTCCTGGCACGGCTGACGTACAGATTGCAACTCGGCCATAACCGCCTCCTCACGTAAGCGGGCCTCAGAAACTTCAGCATGATACTTCTGTATCTGGCCTTCTTGCCTCTCAATCTTTTGCTCCAAACGAAGCTGGTATTCCTTATTCTGCATTAATAGTCTCCGTCTTTCCAAAGCCCTTTCCACTCTTAACGCAAGATCATCGAGATTAAACGGTTTCGGTAAATAATCATAAGCACCAAGCTTCATAGCTTCGACAGCAATCTGCAAGTCAGCAACCGCAGTCAACATAACAACAGCAGTATCAGGATGATCAGTCACTATTTTAGGCAGCGTCTCTATCCCCGATAGCCCCGGCATCTTGATATCCATAATCACCAATTCGAAGTCCTTCATGAAGGCCTTCCAAATAGCCTCTCTACCATCAGATGCACACTCACAGCTATACCCTTCTGCCTGTAATTTGCGTGATAGTATATCCCTTATCGGCTCTTCATCATCAACTATCAATATTTTTCCTCTCGATTGGCTCATTCTATCCTCCTGTAACGTGAACCACCTCAGACCGCTCGGACTATGCGCTGTTCTCCCAAAACCAGGGGAATATCTACAACAAAGGTTGCCCCTTTGCCTAGTTTGCTCCTCGCATATATATGACCACCATGCTCCTGGATAATCCCAAAACAGATACTGAGCCCCAGACCTGTCCCCTTCCCCACCTCCTTGGTGGTAAAGAAGGGATCGAATATTCTATCTCGGTCATCCTCCGATATGCCCGGACCATCATCGGCAAAGGTCACGCGTATCATCTTGCTCATCTTCTGGGTTTTGATGGAGAGCTTGCCTCTCTCCCGGAACTCAGTGATCGCCTGTTCAGCATTGGTGATAATGTTGACAAAGACCTGCTGCATCTGATGGAAATCGGCCATTATCATTGGTAGCTCAGGATCCAGTTCCGTCATCATCTCGATATTTTTACCTCTAAGACGGTACGAGTGAAGTTCCAGACTCTCCAGAATTGCTTCATTTATCGAGATGAGGCGTTTATTGGGTTTCTCTCTACGGGCAAAGGAAAGTAACTTGCCGGTGATCTTAGTAGTACGCTGAGCCTCTCTGTAGATTATATTCACATCTCGCTTTATAGACTCATCCACATCATCCCTCGCGGTTAAAAACTGAGCGAATGCTTGTACCGCAGTAAGCGGATTATTCAACTCATGCGCGACACCTGCGGCCAGCTCACCAACGGCAGCCAATCGCCCTGCAAGTTGTAACTGCTCTTCCAGCCGCTGTCTCTCTTCCTCGGCCTCTCTGCGTTCAGTGATATCACGTGTCACTCCCAACATCCCAACGGGCTTGTTCGCTTCATTGCGCAGAAGCGTTACTTTTACTTCAGTCCAGATCGTTGAACCATCTTTGCGAAACTGCTCCACCTCTAGCACACGCGACCTGAACAGGTCCTTATCTTTCATCTTTTCTATGGCGGCTTCTTCTGCAAGAACCTTCAGGGCATCTTCAAGTGATCCCGGGGGCAGCATTCCCTCTAACCTTAACGCCAACGCCTCTTCAACACTGTAACCCAACAAACGTGTAATCGAGGGGCTAAAATAGGTAAATCGCAATTTCATATCACAGATCCATATCACATCTGTCACATTCTCGGCAAGCAAACGGTAGTGCGCCTCACTTTCCTGCAAAGCCTGCTCAGCCTGCTTTCTCTCGGTAATATTGCGGAAATTGACAATTATGCCATCAACCTTTTTCTCATTGAGCAGATTACTTCCAACACTCTCGATCACCCGCCATGTACCATCTTTATGCAAAAAACGGCCTTCCGTGGTTACGGCCCGCCCTGGACTATAGGCAAATCCACGGAAAACGCTCCTAAACAACTTTATATCGTCCGCATGAAGTAATTCAATCACTACTCTGCCAATTAATTCCTCAGCTTTATAACCCAGTACTCGTTCGACAGATGAACTGACATAGCGGACGATCCCCTTATCGTTTAAAATCGCAATAGCATCCAGAGAGTTCTCAATAAGCGCCCGGAAATACTCCTCGCTTTCCTTCAGCGCCTCCTCCGCCCGCTTGCGCTCTGTGATATCTCGGGCGATTCCAATGAACTCAACTTTTTCTCCCTGTCTAACCCTGTGAAGGGTTACTTCAACAAACGCAATCGTCCCATCTGGCTTATTAAGCTCAATCACCTCTCTATCGGGGTCCATTCCCCCAGCGCTAACCTCTACCATCTGCAACGCCTTCGCCAGATGGCACGGAGAAATGATGCCGAGGTTCTGAAAACCACTCCCAAGTACTTTTTCTCTCTTATATCCAATCATGGCTTCCGTCGCTTCGTTTATATACAATATCATCCCGTCAGAATCGCAGACAAATATAGATTCAGGGCTATTCTCCATATAGGTCTTCAGCTTTTCCTCTGACTCTCGAAGCGCTTGCTCCGCCTGCATACGTACCACTGCTTTGCCAATCTGGATAGCCATAATCTCAAGCGCCTCACGCGCAAACATCGGCAACTCGTCTATCGTATAGGATGCAGCGTTTAGAGAGCCAACAACCCTATCCTCATCAAATACCGGAATGATACTGATAGCGCGCAATCCCTCTTGTCGCTCAGCCTCGGCCATATTGACATCCAGATTATCATGCCTGGTATGAACTGGTTTGCCCTCGTTAACCAGACGTGCATTGTCCGAATCTGCACTAAAGCGCGTTGCGGCGTCTACAAAAGCAGCAGGTAATCCTTTATGAAATACGAGTTCGAAATCCCCCGATGTCCTGTCAACAAGATAGATACCGCCGCAATCCATATCCGAAACATCAAGAGCTGCCTCCAGACAAAGACGTAGTCCGTCACTAAGCCCACTTGCAGTATTAAGTGACATATCCAGATCGCGTTGCACCTGAATCAAATGCTCCGCCCTCTTGCGCTCTGTCACATCGTGCAAGTTGATTACAATACCTTCCACAGCCGGATTATTGAGCAAATTGTTCCCATTCACTTCAAGAGTACGCCACGAACCATCTCTGTGCATAATACGCGCCTCTACGTGTATAACAGCATCTTCATTGTGAACTAACTGCGTAAATCTGGTGGTTGCCACATGAAGATCATCCGGATGAACATGTTCAAATATACTGCAGCCCAAGCGTTCCTCCGGTATAAATCCCAGCATACGTACTATGGACGGGCTTTCGTAAAGTATGTGCCCTTCGGTGTCTACAAAGAGCGTGGCATCCCATGAGTTCTCAATGAGTGCACGGAAATACTGCTCCTGTCGATGCAATTTACTCTCCGCCTTCTTGCGCTCAGTGATGTCCTGAATTATGACTATCTCTCCAAGTATCTTCCCATTTGGCCCTTTGATCCCTGATGCCGAATAGGTACAAGGTACCTTCTCCCCTCTACCATTCACCAGCTCCAATTCCATAGCTGACACTGATATACCAGTTTGTAGACGATTTTTCGATCGTTCCAGGGCTACAGGTTCAAACTCCGACGACAGCCGACCATACTCCTTAATAAGCGTTTCCAAAGACTTCCCCAGTATATCGTCTGGTGTTACTCCATAGAACTTGCAGAATGCCTCATTGACATAACTGAAGGTAGTGTCAGGATTGATGGTGAGCACTATATCAGGCACACTATCCATAATGGATTCAGTATACGCTTTCTCCTGTAACAACCGCTCCTCAGTTTGCTTGCGCTCAAGAGCATTACTGATGATTCCTGAAACGACGCGAAGCAATGACATCTCAGCATCGCCCCATCCCCCGGTTTCCGTGACATTATCCAGCCCGATGATTCCCACCAACCTGCCATCATTATGTATCGGCAACATCAAGATCGACTTGATATCCTGCTTCTCAAGCATTACCCTCTCAAGATCCGCCTCATCGGGTAATTTGGAGACATCCTTAATATGAATCACTCCATTTTCATATATCCCTTCTTGTAACCAGGTAAACACCTCTGTGGGAATGCCCTTGAGGTTCTCAATTTGCGCACTTACGCCTTCAGCACACCATTCATGAGTATTGTCTACCGTTATGCCATCTTCATTTATAAGAAACACATAAGAACGGCCTGCCCCGCTCAATACGCCGATGTCGGCAAGCGAAGCATTGATAGCACCATCAATATCCGTGATACCAGTGAACCGGGTGGAGATGCGGGAAACGGTCTCTTCAAATTTTAGCTTATGCCGAATGACCATTTCGGCTATTTTTTGCTCTGAGACGTCACTGGCTATCACTCCGAGACCGTTATCTATCTTGAATGCCTTGAGATTCACGTAGAATGTAGGAAACTCCAGATTGGGAAGAATGTTGTCAACGGCAAATGGCCTGCCGGTTTTGATAACGTCGAGTAATCTACCATGCAATCCCGACTGTTTAACAGCAGGAATTATGTCAACCATATTCTTTCCAACGAGGTCTTCCCTCCTTACCTTAAACAATCTCTCAGCTGCAGAATTTATACTTATGAAGTCAAGGTGCTCATCCAGTAAACCGAACGCATCCATAGATGATTCCATGAAGTAGCTGAATCTGGGCTTTAGCCTGTTCGCCAGTTGAGTCAAAGGTCGTGGAAATTCATTGAGTACGGTTTTGCTTCTTTCTGCCATGTTCTGCATCCCTTCGTGATGTAATATGTTCGTTCACCCTTGTACCTACAGGAATTTTTATACCCTCAACGTCCGAGTATGAACTACTGGTAGATTCATCCAGAAAGCGCAGAACATCCTCGGATTGGTACCTCCTGTCACCTCGGGATCCGACACGGTAGAATTTCAGCATTCCCTTATCGCTCCAACGCCTCACAGTACATATGCTTACCTGCAAGAAGTCAGCCACCTGGCGCGTCGTCAACATACTGTCGAGCGATGTCTTGTTAACAGTCTGCTTCACCAATCTCACCTCCCATATTTATAACGAACTAGTGGATACCTACAATAACCTATCAAACATTAGCACACGTCATATCATGTACACAATAGTACTTTTTTACTGTTACCACCAATCAATAGTACTTAAGGGTCATTCTCATGCTGTATTCTTATATCCCGCTTCTGTGTTACATATCCTTTTCAAATTAGTACTATTTTCTCATTCCATAGACAACACAAGGGTTATTGATAACCTACTCTAAGCTCTGCTAAGCTGCATTTAGGGTACAAATATTCCCTGTATAGCAGAATAGGGCAGTCAACCAGCTCGTATGCTCATTTTATTTTAGATAACGGGCATTAGTGATCGAAACCTGTAACAAGGCACGTTGCTGTTCTCGATAAACTAATCTGTATCAAGAGAGAGGCAGAATGACCGAATCCAGAGGAACCATATTGATCGTGGATGATGAGGAATCGATCAGGGAAGGTATTTCGGCAAAATTGCGTTTGGAAGGCTTCAGTTGTGTGACCGCAGCCGACGGCAAAAAAGCCCTGGAAACCGCGTCCACGCAAGATTTCGATATAGTCTTACTTGACGTAAAGATGCCCGGCATGTCCGGGCTTGATGTGCTTCCGCGAATCGTCACCGACTATCCCGATACCGCTGTGATTATGCTCAGTGCAATGGTTGACACCGAATCGGCTGTCGAGGCCATGAGGTTAGGGGCATACGACTATATTACCAAACCTGTGGCTCTCACCACCCTGACTATGCGGATAGAGAACACTCTGGAACGTAGAGGATTATCATTAGAAAGGAGAAGCTACCAACGCCGCTGGGCTGACATTGTACTCCAGCAAAGCGAAAAAACGTACAGGAGTCTCTTCGAATACGCACTTGACAGCATGGCTGTTGTTAATCCCGACGACATGAGAGTTCTCCTATGCAATCAATCCTGTGCCAGATTATATGGATTCGCTTCTCCTGACGAAGTAATCGGATTGAGTGTATTCCACTTCGTGCATCCCAATAATAGAGAGCAGTTTCTCAGTGTTATCGAAGAAGTGCTACACAAGCGACCAAGCGATACATCCAGCAGCGACACGCATCAGACATATGAATCACTGTCAATGAACAATAGTGGCCAGGAGATGTGGATAAAAACTGCCGCTATAAAAGTAGATTATCAGGGAAGCCCAGCAGTATTGATCTCAGCTTGCGACATCACCGACCGTAAACGTGCAGAGGATGAGACCATCCGCACCATCAACTACCTTGATGCAATCATCAACTCGGCCACTGATTTCTATATCGCTACATCCGACCTCAAAGGATCTATAACGTCCTGGAATAAGGGCGCTGAGCTCATTATGGGGTATGCTGCTGACGAGGTTGTGGGCAAGATGAATGTTTCACAACTGGTATCACAAGAGGCAGTGGCATCAGGAGTCTTAGGAAAAGGGGCAAAAAACCTCCTGAAACAGGGTAGTATTACGGTTGAGACAGAATTCTCGAGGAAGGACGGGCAAGTATTCCCGGCACTCCTCAACGTGACGCAACTTAAAGACGGGCATGGTACCATCATGGGAACGCTGGCAATTGTGCAGGATATCACCGAGTACAAACATGCAGAAAACAAGCTGCGACAAGAGAAAGCATACACAGAATCCGTCGTGAGCAGTATACCCGAGATGGTCATTACCATTGATGCCAACAGGAATGTCACATACGTCAACGATGCATTCGCTCACTTCTTGGGAGTAGACCTAAAGGTCCTCAAGGGAAGACAAGTAGATCAACTAATCACAGAGTTTAATCTAATCCCACCAGAGTCAGCAGCTATAATTATTGAGAGGATAAAACAGCGCCTGCAAACCGGTGATCAAATCAGCAGCGTGGAACTGGAGATGCAAAACAGCGAAGGTGAAAAGGTCCCGGTAACCTATTCGGCATCAGGGATCAAAGGCCGTGATGGCGAGGTGTTAGGCGAGGTAGTCATCATCCAGGACATTACCGAGCGCAAGAAAACAGAGATAGAAAGAGAAGGCCTGCTGAACGAACTGGAAATGTCCAATGGAAAACTGAAACAGTCAAATCAGGAGCTTCAGGATTTCGTCTACATTGCCTCCCATGACCTGAGAGAGCCTCTACGCAAAATATCATCCTTTGGCGGGATTCTCGTCAAATCGCTGGAGGGCAAATTGGATGAAGACCAGCAAGAAAACTTTAGCTATATGATAAACGGGGCTAACCGCATGCAACAGATGATCGATGCTCTCTTGCTCTACTCTCGAATTACCACTAGAGCCAAACCATTCAGCATTG
>JAXHUK010000027.1:0-3161 GCA_034189725.1 Chloroflexota bacterium
ACACATCCCGTACGGGTGTGACTATCTCTATGATCTCTTCGGAGTCGTTCGTGTCACCGATCAATGCTCCCATTAGAAAGGCCCCAGCGGCTACCGACAACCCCAAATATCTACTGAGTAGAGCCAATGCAAAACATAACCCCAGGCTGGTGATGAGGAGGGCTTCCTTGGACCTGAACTGGCGAGTGAAGTTGATGATCCTGGGCACTATCAAAGTTCCGAATGCAAGTGAAGCGACTGTGAATATGAGCAGCCTTAAAATCAGTGAGCCTATACCTGCAAAATCTACCGCGCCGGTGGTGGCTATGCCCGAGAGCAGTGCAATAAGGGCCACGGCAGCGAAGTCCTCGACCACGAGAATACCCACTATAAGCCTGGATGAAAGAAGGTTTAACTTTCCCATGTCACGCAGTATCTTGACAATCAGTGCTGAGCTGCTAATGTGGAGAGCTGCGCCCAGAAAGAATGAATCCATCGGTGTCCAGTTGAGCAACCTTCCCAGCCCGTACCCCAGTCCAATCATAGTGAAGATCTCGATAACACCGATTATCAATACTGACGAACCCACCTCTCGAATCTTGCTCCAGCTAAACTCCAGTCCCAAACCGAAAAGAAGCAACACGAGGCCGAGATCTGCGAGCAGCTTGACTGTGTGAACATCGGTCACCGGTGGAACGGGTAACGTATAGGGCCCAATGAGTAATCCCGATATCAGGTACCCAAGTATGGGTGGTTGGTGCAGTCTCCGGAACAGAAGCGTTACTGCACCAGCTACGATCATGATGATGGCAAAATCTCTGACGAGAGTAATTTCTTCCATAACCTTCTTGCTGTAGTTACTGTGGTTCCATGCACAGCTTTATCATATAAGCAAGTGCTGTAGTGTGGACTGGCCTCGTTAGTAGAACTGCATTAAAGCGCTTTATTATACCATTGACGCTGATTTCACCGCAATGGTTGCCAGGCTTATGACGACGCCTTGAAACATGATTGCTAATGAAAGAACTCTTTCGACGGGTTGCATTGTTCGAGGTATTCCCTTTTTTCAGGTTTGCTTCGCGAAATCCGTGTTGAGGAACAGATTTCCACAAAATTGAAATCCGGCTCATGGGTTCAGGCGGTGATCGTTGATGCCACGTTATGCTTTTCTGTGGGAGTGAGCGTTACCCCTGTTCCTCACGCAGGATCGAGATCTCCGTGCGGAGTCTTTCCACCTCTTGTGTTAGCTGAGTTATGGCGACGTTTTTTGAATCATGGCTTGTCATGAGCAGAGAGGCAAAATTTGCTGTAATCCCACTAAAGAAGGCTATTCCGCCGAGCATCAAGATGAACGCTATGGCTCTTCCTGCTGCAGTCACCGGCACCATGTCACCGTAACCTACTGTGGTGATTGTGACCACTGCCCACCAAAGAGCATCAGGGAAAGACTGAATGATAGCATTCTGTGTCCCTTCTTCGACGGTAGTAACGATCGTGGCTGCGATAATTACAAGCCCGATTCCATAAACCAGTAGGAAATCTACATGGACAAGTCTCCTTATGCCGACAAAAGCGCGAGAGCCGAAGAGGAACAGACGGATGAGGCGCAAAGGTCTGAAGAAGGGAACGACTACTATTAAGACCTCAAGCCAGTGTTTCCGCAGGTAAGCCCACTTGTGGGGAGATACCACAACCTTGACTATCAGGTCTATGGCAAATACTGCCCATATGAACGTATCCAGCGCAAGGAAAATCGCCTCTTCTGTCGGCGACATATCCCACATGAATGGTCCTATCAGAAGTGGCACCATGACGAATGCAAGGATCAACAGCGGTAATTCAGTAAGGCGTTCGATGTTGAGGAGAAGAGATTCCCGTCGAGAACTGTCAGGTGCATGTCCACATACTATATTTTTCATGCTATCTCCCCTTATTCTCCAACTTAGGTGTATGCTTTAGTTATGCCGATTTCTCTCTACAAATGAGGCCACTTTGTAAAGCGACTGACGTACCCCATGAGGTTTTCTGGGTCAACGTCGAATGGTCTCACGCGGGTAAGCTGGCGTCGGCCCCAGGTTATCCAGTTATTGGCCCAGAATCGCCATACTAAAATACTGATAACGGTTGCCATAAAACCAAGCACAGCGTAATACCCCCAGGGCCACTTCAACTCCGGCATGTTTTCGAAGTTCATACCATAGATACCAGCCAACAGTGTCATGGGCAGAAAAATAGTGGCTACCATGGCCATGACTTTCATAGCTTCGTTCTGCCGGTTTGCCACGGATGCCAGGTAAATAGATTGAGTATTGTCCGCTCTGTCTCGAAGCGTATGGATTATATCTTCGATTCTAACGACATGGTCATAGATATCGCGGTAAAATACTTGCGCATCCTCTCCTATTAGCGAGAACTCGCTCCTGCTCAGCCGGTTCATACTCTCCCTTTGGGGTACCATAACGCGATGTATTTGTGATATGGAACGTTTAAATTTGAGGATAGTATCGATTGTGGCAGGATTGGGGTTCCTGATCGTCTCCTCCTCGATTTCATCGGCGACCTCGTTCATCTTATCGAGCGTGGGCATAACGTTATCAATCAGCGTATCTATCAGGGCATGGGTTAAAAAATCTGCGCCACGCTTGATAGGTAGCCCATTATATTCCACCTGCTGTTTGACATGGTCAACGCTGTACATTTTGAAGTTATGATTGCTTACGACGAAATGGGAGCCGATGAATATAGCCAGCTCTGCCGTCTCTACTATATCCGACTCCGTCATGTAGTTGATGCCATGGACGATTATGAATAGATGGTCGCCAAAGTCATCGATTTTTGGGGCATGAATCCGCTGGCTCACACAATCTTCGATGGCGAGATTATGAAATCCGAACGTGCATTTCAAAAACTCAGCGTCCTCTCCTGTCGTCTCAGTGATGTCTACCCACAGGAGTCCCTCCCCGGAGGCATAGGCAGCACAAATCTCTTCCCTATTGAGATTACGGCGTAGGCCCCCTGTCGAACTGAAGTGATATGCGGTGAGTGGCATAACTGACCTCCTTTCCTTGTCATATTATACAGTAAGCGAGTACATTTCGGGCTATCCGAGACCATAGCCGTTTGTCTACTCGCAATAACGGATTACGTACGCAAACTAACCCGTTTGTGTGTCCAGGATCTCG
>JAXHUK010000028.1:0-4650 GCA_034189725.1 Chloroflexota bacterium
TCATCATACTTGTAGCTACCACGCAGTGACGGGACAGCAGCGCCATCAACGATATTTAGATGCTGACCACCGAATCTGCGCCCCAGGACCATGAGCTCTTGCAGCCGCTGATTTTCATAAACATGGTCTGCCTCCGATAAATGCCCGAACGCTTCATGGGCGAAAACCCCGGCCAGAATGGGGTCCAGAATAACTGTATACTCTCCCCCTTTCGCTTGAGGAGCTGAAAGAAGCCTGACTGCCCGCTGCGCCATCTCTCTTACTTCCTCTTGCAGACCCTCTACGGCCGAAAAATCGCCCCGGCTGCCCAAACTCAAACCAATCTGCTGGACCTGGCCATCATCTGTGGCTATGGCTGTTAGACGCAGACCAAGGTCTACTTTCGCCTGCTCTATGTAAGCACCTTCGGAATTGGCAAAAGTTATCTTTCGCTGACTGTCATGGTAGCCAATGCTGGAGGTTTGAATCTTGGGTGTACTCAAAATAATATCATTGTATTCATCAAACAGTTGCTTCTTCGATGCCAGCAGCACAGTTGTCGGGTCCTTCTTCGTCTCAGCAGCTACGATATCAACCACCGGCCCGGTTGGAACGAACCTGCTGTCCTCCTTACCCACAAGCCTCGCCTGCTTAACAGCCAGCTCTACCCTGTCCCGCAAATTGTCGGTATGATTGAAGCTGACGAACCCCCATCCACCCCTGGACAGCGCACGAACATTACCCCCGAGGCTGGATGTCCTGCCTATCTCCTCCAACCTCTCACCACGGTAAACAATCCTGGTTACCTGGCTCTCCTCTAGCCGAATCTCAACGTAGTCGGCATCATGTCCCTTCAGGACACCATCAAGTTCGTTACGCATTTTCTCACTTTCCAAAGTCCTTATATTGTAATCTCAGGCTGGAACAAAGGCAAGGCGAGCGTCTAGCCGGTGTGGGATTTTTCGCTGCCCCTTCACTCCCATTCAGGATTTCGGTACACGACAAACTCTGAAGACTCCCCTTGCGCTGTTGGAAAAATTCTTTGCGTCATTAATGCTCTGAAACGAGCAGGGATACTTGACAGGCGTGGTATAATATCATCTAGGGTTATCTGTTTCGATAGAGCGTATCTGAATTTAATATGGCTGGGGAGGTGAGACATGAAAAAGGCAATAGCTCTGGGGCTGAGCGTTATCCTGATAGGAGTGACGGTTGGCTTTGACTACGGTGAGGTTTCAGGGGGGGGGCAGACTGAACTAACCGATAACCAGACTGCGGCTAGGCCCCTGCAACACGATAAGCTGCAAATGGAGCTCGACCGCAGCGCCGAAGATGTAAAAGACCACGTAGGTTTCTGTTATATCACTGGTGATTCATCATGGAACAAGTTCTACCTGCACCGAGAGGATGAAACAACCCTCACAGTCCGATATAAGAAACTGTCGACATATATCCCCATCACCGGCGACTGGGACGGCGATAGCGACGATGACGTAGGCTTCTGCGAGCTTACCGGCGATACTCTGAAGAACAAGTTCTACCTGCGCCAGGATGACGGCACGACTACAGTAATCCGTTACAAAAAACTGTCGACATATATCCCCGTCACCGGCGACTGGGACGGCGATGGCGATGACGACATAGGCTTCTGCGAGCTCACCGGTGATACTCTGAAAAACAAATTCTACCTGCGCAATGGTGACGGCACCACCACCACTATTCGATATAAGAAGTTGTCCAACCTTGTCCCTATTACCGGCGACTGGGACGGCGGCGATGACATCGATGAGGTAGGCTTCTGCGAGCTTACCGGTGATACCCTGAAGAACAAATTCTACCTGCGCAATGGTAACGGCACCACCACCACTATTCCATATAAGAAGCTGTCCAGCCTTGTCCCTATTACCGGGGATTGGAATGGTGGTGGCGATGACGAGGTAGGCTTCTGTAAACTCACTGATGACGAATCCAAGAACATCTTCTTACTGCGTAACGATGGCGGCAGCACCACCGCCATTCGATACAAGAAGCTGTCGACACTCGTCCCTGTCACCGGCGATTGGTACGGCCTGGGCGATGACTGGGACCCCATGGAGCCTGAGGTCGTCGTAGAGTGGATTGAGGATTATGATGGTACGCCTCTTACTAATTTGCCCAACGCAGAGGAATCCGCGAGTGGTTTCTACGACTGCCTGGGCAACAATGGCTGGACAAAGAGATTTAACAAGGGGGATCACTTTGCGCAGGAAGCGGACTTCGAAGTGGACGGTTTAGATTATGAAGTTGTGGATGCGGTTGACATTGTATGGTTCGAAGGGCATGGGGGAGAAGGGAAAATCTTTTTTGGCCAATACAGCTTCGGCGACGGCAAGGTCAATTACAATGAAGCAGAATGGGGCGATGGTGATGTTGAGTGGATCTTTCTGAACGCCTGTGAGACACTTGCTGATGATGGTGGTAGTACTAAGGCAAGTGGCAAATTCGCGCAGGCACTAAATGGAGTCCACCTTATTTGCGGTGCAGTAAGCGAATTGCACAACTATCCTCACCAAGGTTATGATGTTGCCGAACGTTTGATAGGCACAGGCGGCCTAGATCCCATGACTGTAAGATGGGCATGGTTTGAAGGCATAGATGAGACCGAAGATTCTGATGTAACTCTGCGGGTGATAGCTGAGAACGAGGACTGTCTCAATGACTATATCTGGAAGATAGAGACAGGACCGGTCGCCGACCCCCCGGTGGACCAATCTTACACATATCGGAACTACACATGCAAAGACGACGATTGAGGAGGCAAACAAGATGTTAAGAAGATACATAATATTGATTCTATGTGTGACGTTTCTGACACTGACCCCTGCTTGTTCTCAACCGGATAGCAAAGTGATACCGAAACCCGACCTTCCCATTCCTTCAGGTGATGGGAGTGGGCAGCCTGAGTTCGAGCTGGCAACGGATATTCCCACTGTGCCCGAGACGATGATGGTCTACAGGGCTATACCACCTGATATCACGGTTGAATCGGTAACTGAGCTGGGAAGGAAGTTTGGTTTTACCGGCGAAGCACATTCTCGTTTTACCCCATACGAAGAGGAATTTTGGATATCAGATAAAGAAACTGGCGCTAGTTTGATAGTTAATGGCAACAGCGGCGGTATTGACTATCACTCTACTCGAGACCTGGACTCTATCTTCGACGCCAAAAATCCTTCTCTTCCTTCTTACGAAGAGGCAGCGAAAATAGCCACCGATTTCCTGGTGGAGAAAGGGCTGCTGCCTGCCGACAGGTACTTGAAAGAGGTAGACTGTGGGGGAAGCAGAGGTGACAGCCAGGGTAATGTTGTTGTCACTCATCTCGTGGTTACCTTTGGCCGTAAAATCGATGGCATTCCCGTAACCGGCGGCAAATTCGGAGTTCGCATCGGTGACAAAGGAAAGGTAGGCAAATTGTTGATAATGCATCGTGAAGTGGAGCCGTACCAGGAAGTGCCAATCAAGAGCTCTGCGGAAGCATTTGAAGACCTCAAGAACCGCAATGTCGGTGAAGGCGTCACTCAATATATCCTGCCTGTAGGTTGTGCAAAAGTAGTCCTTGATGAAATGTACCTGGCATACAAGGTGGACATAATACACATCAAGCAAGAATATGTGTCACCTGTGTACAAGTTCAAAGGGGAATGCTTTGATGAGGATGGCAACTCCCAGGGAAACTTCACTGGCTACGTTCAGGCGATGAAATAGACGGCACACCCCGTGAGAGAGAATGTACAGATAAGCTGTTCACGTGGGGGGCACCTGCCCAGTGCCCCCATCCCTCAGTGCAACATGTGAACACCGATAGCTGCACAGGCAAGCACAACAATTACCCAGGCCCATGATTGGAGCCGATGCTCCAATCTACCCGAGGTAGGAGACTGTTCCTCTGGCTCTTCTGCTGGCATATCACTGCAATTCCCTGTGTGTTATTGCGAGCGAAGCGCGGCAATCTCACATTTCCACCCCTGTGCCTGGATTGCTTCGGAGACAACCATTGTTCAAGACTATAGTTGACGAAGTTCTTGCATTTCAGGATAATGAATAATGATGCCTGAATTACCGCAGCGAATGAAAAGAAGATACATAATATTGATTCTATGCATGGCGCTTCTGGCGCTGCCGGCGGCCTGCTCTAATCCACCTGACGGAGCTGTGCCGAACGGCGAAGACATGCCCAAGCCCGTATTGCCATCACCTGCTGGTGGCAGCATCGGGCAGGCCGAGTTCGAGCTGGCAACTGATTTCCCCACCGCGCCTGATACTGTGAAAATCTATAAGGTTGTACACCCCAATATCACCGCTGAGTTGGTGACCGAGCTGGGAAGAAAGTTCGGCTTTACCGGTGAAGCACGTCCTCCTGCCGAAGGACAGGAGCGTGTCTTAATTGGGGACGAGGAGACAGGTGAAAAATTGATGGTTTATCTCAACAGCGGCGGCATTAAATATTATGCTACTAGAGACCTGGACTCTATCCTATACGTCAAAAATCCATCCCTTCCCTCTTATGAAGAGGCAGAGAGAATAGCCACCGATTTCCTGACGCAGAAAGGGCTGCTGCCTGCCGACAGGCACTCGGGCAAAGTAGATGTAGGAGGTACATATGGCGGTGTTGTCACTCATCTCGTAGTTACC
>JAXHUK010000029.1:0-22626 GCA_034189725.1 Chloroflexota bacterium
AGGCCACTACTACCACGATGTTTCCCATTCCCCTCATGAATACACCTCGCTTCTTTATACTGACACTACTACACCGTAGCATAACAACCATTAATGACAAGAAGCACTACACTGTCCTATTGCTATGTTAGAACTCCTGCTCGCTTCCTGTCAAGGCTTTAACAAACACCTCGTATACATTGATGTAGAATTGAAGAATGTGGAGACAGAGCAACCCGAACGATTAGATGCCCTGAGCGGATACGGCAATAACCTTCATTCGCCAATTACATGACACCCAGAAGAATGGAGAAGCCCAATCCGATTAAGATAACACCACCGATAATCCCAGCCCACTGTCCCAGCAGGATACCTATCTTTCTTCCGAGATAGAAACCGGCACCTGCAACAAAGAAAGTAACCAATCCAACCACAATAACTGCGAGCAGTATCCTGGACTCCAGCAAAGCCAGACCTAATCCAACTGCCAGTGCATCGATGCTGGTTGCTATCGAGAGCGTCAGAAGCGCGAAGCCCTTCGTGATGTCAGTGTGTTGCCGCGACTCGCTTCCCGAACTGAGAGACTCCCAGATCATTCTCACGCCAACAAGCCCCAGCAATACAAAGGCCACCCAGTACGCATAACCTGCTATGATATCGACAACCGCCTGCCCTACCAGCCATCCCAGAACCAGCATCCCCGCCTGGAAAAACCCGAACGCAAAAGAGGCACGCACTACCTGGTTGTAAGAGAGGCGTTGCATCGAGACGCTGCCAGCGAGAGCGACAGCAAAGCAATCCATAGACAAACTAAGAGCAACCAGGAAAATAGCGGATAATGCCATAGCAACAGGAGTATAGTATAACAAAGAAACTGAAAAACCTGAAGTGTCCACCGTCCGAGTGATGACGCGCTATACCAGGAAACGATGAGGATGCATCCGATAACCGGTGCTGCCTGCCTTAGCGGTTCTCTCCCAAATAGAGAAATGGTAGGGCTCGTGCCAGAATCGCAGCGATTCTGGCATGAGCCCGTTCGTAATCCTGTCTGAAAAACGCCCTACATAGGCGAGGTACCTGATACAGTAGCATAGTCAACGACTGTAGAGTTGTCGAATGCATAAGGTGCAACCTCGGTATCCTGAGTCCAGGAGACCATCCCGAACCTCAGATTCGTGGCGTCATACCCCAGCATATTGAGCAAAGCCGTCGCCTGAGAGCCCGTATGGCCAGTGTAGCAGTACACCACAATCGGCTCATCGGGAGGGAGCTTGTCCAGATTCTGAGCCAAAGTGGTCAATCCAATGTTGATCGCACCGGGGATATGTCCCTTGGCATAATCTTCAGCCCCACGAACGCTCACGATAAACGGATCATTATCTTCTTCTTCATCATTGAGCAACAAGTACAAATCGCTTGCCGTTATATTCTTGGGACTGGCATAAGATGCTGCTGCCGCCTTCACAATCTCAGCTTCATCAGTAGAGGCCGTGTTCTCCAACACCGGGAAAGAATAGGTTTCTGTAGCTTCATTAGCTTCAGTTTCAAACGCGTAGTCACTGCGGTCTGTGTCAGGATTGAACCGATAGGGTGCTATTTCCTCATCCGTTGTCCAGGCACTCATTCCATGCAGCAAGTTCACAACATCGTAACCCAGAGCACCAAGCATAGCAGTAGCGTGAGAGCCTGAATGCCCTGTATAGCAATATATTACGATTTGCTGATCCATGGGAAGAGTGGCCAGGGTCTCTGTTTTGAACAGGTCACCGAACCCTATGTTGATTGCACCGGGGATATGCCCCTTGGCATAATCTTCAGCCATGCGAACGCTGATGATGTACGGGTCATTGTCCTCTTCCTCATCATTAATCAGCATGAAAAGATCGCTGGCCTTGATGTTCCAGGTGCTGCCAGAGGTCAAGTACGTATCTACTGCATCCTGGACGACCTCAAACTCCGATACCTCAGGCTCTGCTGTAGGTTCTGCCGTAGGTTCTGCCGTAGGTTCTTCTGTTACTACAGGTGTAGGCGTAGGTGTAGGTGTGACTTCTCCGCCATTACAACCACCAAACAGAGGTATAGCAGCAATCAGTAAAACTGCGGCAATTATCACCATCGACTTGCTATATGCTTTCATCTCAATCCTCCTTTAACCCTTTTCGATTATGTCAACATCGGCAAACAGCACTACCTGCTGAGTTTTACCAACGTTATCAGGTAAATCTGTGAGTTAATCAGGCTCTGCAAACTACTTCACGCGATTACTATTCCACCTCCATCTCGTATTTAGGCTCTCCCCCTTCCATGTAAAGCGTGAATGTCACTTTTTTTCCCTCTGTGAGATACTTTTCACTCTCGGCTCTCAGTTTCCCAAAATTCATGGACTCCAGAAACATCCGCAAGAGCTCTATCTTCTCCTCAAGCTCTCTATCTTCTTTACCTTTCTGGAGATATTCGTCTGTGTTTCTTACGAATTCTTGCTTTGCCGTCGTTTCAATACAGTGTGTTAATGTTGGGGTGAGTTCAATCCACACCATTTCCCAAATCTCTCATGTACATCTCGTCTACAAATAATTATATATGCAGCAACCCCTCAAAGTCTATACCTGCGTATCCTGCATCCCATTAAGTTTGTCTCCGGTAAGCCTTTTTCCACGGTTCGTTTTTTAATGCTAGATAGTTCTTAATTGCCTCCTTGACCGCATTCGATGCCAGGAGAGCACAGTGCTCACTCTCTTCGGGCAATCCGCCCAAAGCACCAAGGATGTCCTGCTGGCTGATCCTTGAGGCTACTGCCAGGCTTTTTCCCTTTGCCAGCTCAGTAGCCATGCTTCCAGCAACGATACTACTGCCGCAGCCATCCGTCCAGAAACCGACCTCACTAATTATCCCGTCTTTCACATTCAGCCAAATCTCCATATTATCCCCACAGGACCCCGTAATGCTCGCAAATCCGTCTGCATTGGGCAGGCTTCCCAGGTTTCTTGGATTCTGCGCATGGTCAACAACTACATCGGAGTAACCGACCAACACTTTACTTTGTAGCTCTTCCGCCACTTTATCGATATCAGAATCAGATGACACTGCTTCCCCCTGAAATTGGTTTCATTGTCCATCTCCACGTCACCAGCTCATGATGTAGCCTTCAGGAACGCCTCAGCAAAATCATCCAGAATCTTGGAGTCATAGCGTTCGATGACGCCCTCATCGCAGAGCTCAGCGATCTCCGGGTCTATGGGCAACTGTGCCAGTAGCGGAGCTCCAGCGGCCATTGCCATCTCAGACCCTTTGCTGCTACCAAAAAGCTCAATCCGTTTACCACTATCAGGCAAGCGGAAGTAGCTCATATTCTCCACTATCCCTTTTATGGGAACATTCATCGTCCGGGCCATCTGAACTGCCTTTTTAACCACCATAACAGCCAAATCCTGAGGTGTGGAGACAATGACCAGACCCGAGAGAGGTATGGTTTGCATCACAGTAAGAGGAGCATCCGCCGTCCCAGGTGGTAAATCAACGAGAAGATAGTCAAGCTTACCCCAGAGTACTTCCTCCCAGAATTGTGTTATAGCTCTCCCAATCAGTGGGCCTCTCCAAATCACAGCATCGTCCTCATGTTCGAGAAGGAGGTTGATGGACATAATCTCAATTCCCAGCCTGGAAAGCGCAGGCATGATACCCGTATCACTGCCCATAGGTCGCCCATCGATACCGAACATCCTGGGGATGCTGGGCCCTGTAATATCAGCATCGAGAATGCCGACGTCGTAGCCACGGCGCACCAGTGAAAGCCCGAGAAGACCCGTCACTAATGACTTTCCAACTCCACCCTTACCGCTCATTACTGCAATCACTTTTCCGATCTCGTTAAGCTCCTTGGGATTCGCTTCCACGAAATCAGTCTCCACGTCCTTTATCTCGGGAACCGTTTTCACGACCTCACTCACCTTAACCTTGAGCCAATCCTTCATCTGGGAATTCAAGGCAGCGGAAGCCAGTGTAATAGTTGCTTTTCCGTCCGACGCTTTGACATCGCGAACAAGGTTCAACTTAACCAGACTACGCGCCACCCCCGGTACAAGTACTTCCTCAAGACTTGCCCGGATCTTTTCTTCTATTGCCACAATATACCCTCCTGTTATTTCTGATTGCCTTTGCTAATGATCGCACATCGTTACATGTACCAGATTTCGTTATTATCTGCAGCACTTCAACAAGCCTGCCCCAATTCTAGTGAAGGGTTCAGTGCAAACAGGAAAACTGCTTCTTTCTTAACAATCTTAACAATGGCCTTTATGATCTCAGTAACATCAACGAAACCAGAGCGCTTGAAATGTTACTGGTAAACAACAACTTTTCTGTCGCTTACCAGTTATAGTATACCTCATATCAAGGTTTTTTCGCATCATTTCTTAAGCTCTGCGGCAGGGATTCCCTGCGGAGCAGGGGGGTTTTTCACAGCGTTCTGCACTACCACAGCAGGTAACTCCCGACGCGGGAGTATTCATCTTTACCATATATGAAACAGAGACAAGCTTTTCCAGGTTTTGGCTCCCACATTCAACACACTGGATAGTTTGCCCATGTACACTGCGCACCAATATCTCCGAAACTTTACCGCAATCTCGGCATCTGAAATCGTAAATCGGCATGGTTATTCCCCGCTCAGTTAACGTAGTTTGACCACAGCCTGCTCAGCAGCGTCGACGAACTGATAGGCTATTGGCGATGCAGTGAGCGCAGGATGAGTGCCCATTTGAAAGGTCGCTACCTCATCCGCCGTCATTGCTTTCTGTATAGCGAAAGCGATGATGTTTGCCACTTCTCCTGTTGTACGACTTCCAGCGATTTCCCCACCGATAAGCTTCTCTGTTGTTTTATCAAAAATCAACTTTACTTTCAATTCTCCGGCATCCGGCATCGATCCCGGATGTTTGTCAGGGGCCGCCGCCTCACTAATAACAACGTCAAATTCAGCATCCCTTGCTGCTTTCTCAGTGAGCCCTGCTGCTGCGACGGCGAAATTACCAAAGGCGGTTGCGAAGACACCGACTGCCCCTTGATTTTTTCTTTTCAGCTCAAAGACATTGGCACCGGCTATCCTGGCCTCAATAGTGGCTATGGAAGCCAGCCGTAACCCTGACGGCCTGTGCGTGAAGAATGAGAACTTCTCAGCACAGTCACCGACAGCGAAAATGTTCTCGTCGCTCGTCCTCATATATTCATCAACCCAGATTCCCCTTTGCTCTCCTATCTTTAAATCCATCTTTCTTGCGAGCTCAGTATTGGGCATCGCACCGATGCCGAGAATCACCACGTCTGCTTTTAGCTTCTCACCGCTTTGAAGCTCTACGGAATCAACCTTGCCATTTCCGAGAATGGCACGTACCCCATTCTCAGTGATAACCTTTACTCCCCGTTCAGCAAGCTTGTTTTCAGCCAGAACGCAGAATTCCTCATCCAGGGCGAGTAAAAGACAATGGGGCAGGAGTTCAACTATGGTTACATTCACATCCCCCATCCTCTTACACTCATCGGCCATTTCAGCACCGATGAAGCCACCGCCAATGATAATTATATCTTTCACATTGCCTAATACCTGTTGAAGTTCTCTCAGATAGTTCGCATCCTTTCGCACTGAAAAGACATTTCTTAGTTCCATGCCAGGTATCGGGGGCATTACTGGTTGAGAGCCAACGGCCAGTATGAGCTTTTCATAGCCGATGGTCTCACCACCCGCGGTGGTAAGAGTACGCGCTGCTCTATCCACAGCGGTTACCTCGTCGACCATAAGTTCAATGCCATTATTTGAAAGCAGTGTATCAGGAATAACGTTCTTATCTGGAGAGCCTATAGTCCCAAAGATGTACGGAATGCCACAGGGAACCATCACCTTACCTTCTTTCCTGATAAGGAGGATACTGGCATCCTTGTAGTGTCTCCGAGCGGTTATCCCCGCGACTGGACCCGCAGCACTGCCACCCACGATTACTATATCTGCCTTTTTCATTGGTACATCCTTTGATTTATAATTCCTGTGTTTGTCTTTTCCCAGCTTAAGCTAAGGACGAACTACACCCGTCCCGTAACTACACTGTATTCTTTTGTGTTCTGCCCTGTCCTCCTTCCTTTGGGCTCTGTTCACAAAACCCTTGTTTGTTTCGATCTCCTTTTTCGCCCCACCCAAATGCTGTTCAGGCATTGAGAACTGCGAGAACAGCCTCCCACAGCATCCGTATCTCTCGCGAGACCCCGTTCTGGCAATATTCCACCACGGGAATACCTTTCATCAAAGCTTCGGTAACTACATCATCCATCGGAATCCGGGATACTACCTTAGCTCCCTGCTCGAAACAATATTCCTCAATCCGGCGGGTATTCTCGAAATTGATATCGTACTTGTTGATGCAGACAATGGAGGGAATGCCGAAATGATGACATACACCCAGGACCCTCTCGAGATCATGCACTCCTGACAGCGTTGGTTCGGTAATTAGCAGAGCCAGATCTGCTCCTGATAGAGAAGAGAGTACCGGGCAGCCAATGCCCGGCGGGCCATCTGTGATGATAAAGCTCAATCCCTTCTCTTTTGCTATAACCATGGCATTTTGCCTCACCAACGCTACCAGTTTCCCTGAGTTTTCTTCGGCAATCCCCAAGCGTGCATGAACTAGAGGCCCGTAGCGAGTTTCCGAGACAAACCAGCGTCCCGAAAGACAATCCTCCATGGTAATAGCTTCATCGGGGCAGGCATGGTAGCAAAAACCACAGCCCTCACAGGATACGGAATCGACCTGGAAAGTATTCCGGATGGCATGAAAACGACATACATCTTGGCAGATACCGCACTTGGTGCACTTTTCCTCATCGATTACAGCAACCTGCCCGCTCCAGAATTCAACATCCTCTTTGATGGTCACAGGGCTGAGTAAGAGATGAAGGTCGGCTGCATCAACGTCACAATCGGCAAGTACTTTACTTTGAGCTATCGCTGCAAAGGAACCAACTATAGTTGTCTTCCCTGTTCCACCCTTGCCGCTTAAGACTACAACCTCTTTCATCAGGAGACCTCCTAGGAGTTAGTTACCTGGCTGCTTACTATATCCGTGATCCTGCGGTATAGGTCGAGGAACTTCTCCCGCCACTGCGGAAAACCCTCGACCAGGGTGATCCCCCTCGAATAGTTGTAGGCTATCTGCCTATCCAGAGGGATGGTGAGAAGGATCGGTATTCCCTCGTCCAGGCAATATTGCTTGATATTCGCGTCATCCCCTCTGGAGCGATTTACCAGTATGCCGCAGGGGATATCGAGCTTACGGGTCACCTCCACCATCAATGTGAGATCATTCAATCCAAACGGTGTGGGCTCGGTCACCAGAATACAGAAATCACTACCCTTCACCGACTCTACGACAGGGCACGACGTCCCGGGAGGGGCATCGATTATAACCGTTCCCTTATCATTGATATGGTCTTTCAATTTTCTGATCACAGGCGGAGCCATAGCCTCACCCACATTGAGCTTGCCATGAGCAAATTCTATACTCTCAGAGTATCCTGTCTCTACTATTCCAATCTCCCTCCCCACCTCTGAGATAGCATCTTCGGGGCAGAAATAACTACACGCACCACAGCCATGGCAAAGTTGCGGAAAAACGAGCACACTCGTTTTCACAACAGCAATAGCATTATAGGCGCAAACTTCGGCGCATTTTCCACAATAGTTACACTTGTTTTCGTCAACAACCGGAATAGGCACACAAACACGTTCACTCCCTGTGAACACTGGTCTGAGAAAGACATGCGCATTAGGCTCTTCGACATCGCAGTCCAGAAGCTGTACCTGCTCTTCGAGTGATAATGCGAAGCTGCTGGCTACCAGGGTTTTTCCTGTACCTCCCTTGCCACTAGCGATAGATAGTATCATCTATTCCCTGACCATCTTCGCTCCGCACTGCGGACAACTGATATCAGAGCAGGGAACTCCTGCCTGATGTGGAACCCTGGCCCCGCATTGAGGGCACACACATTCCCCACCCGGACCTGCTCCAGGTCGTGTCCCTCTGCCTAGTACCTGTCCTCTACCCCCACCTCTTCCTGTTCCCGGTCCGCTCCCCCGGGGCGGTCCTGTTCCATCTCCTCTCGGCATAACAACACCTCCGACAAAGATTCACCAGCTTCACCTATCCCTTTTGCCAATGTCATCAAGACGGCGCATGATCTCACTTAGCTGCTGCTCCATAGCAGTAACCTGACCTTGCAGTTTCTCAAACTCCAGCCCTAGGTTGCTTGATCCCATACCCATACCGCGCCCTGTGCCCATACCGCGCCCTGTACCCATACCACGCCCTGTGCCCATGCCACGGCTCACATGAGGTTTTGTGTCTACGCCACCACTGCCAGCGTGGGCATCGACAGTAGGCCCAGAGGTCACCTGAAATCGCCCTGCCTTGTACCCTTCGATAGCATTTCGAATAGTACCGGCAACCCCGGTTATTACGTCAATACCGGCCGCCTCAAGAGTCTGATAGGCATTAGGCCCACAGTTACCGGTGAGCACTACCTGCGCTCCCATGTTAGAAACAGCCTGTGCGCTGGCTATTCCAGCTCCACCTGAAGCCGCTCCCTTAGTATTCTCCAGAGCTTCGAACTCCATGGTATCGGCATCAACAACGATGAAGTATTGGCACCTGCCGAAACGGGGGTCTACATCATCATCCAGGCTAGGCCCTCTTGCTGATATCGCTATTTTCATACTTCACATCCAATCTCCTCTGCCGGATGACAAGCATTGAGGCTTCTGATACTTGCCACCGTCAGCGATAGTTTAACTCAAGGTTCGTTCCTATAAACCCTCCAGGCTCCGAATACGTGATTCGATCTCATCGAGTTGAGCTTTTACCGCATCAGCCTCTTCCTTGAGCACATTGAGTTCCTCTTCCCGACTCATTTCCGATGTGTGGGGATAAGCGCCGTAAGCCGCTGCTCCACCATAATGACCACCTCCCCATCCCCCACCATAGTAAGGATGAGGCATCCAATCGAACGAACGGGGCACCGCCTCATATGCTCCAGGATAAGCACACCTGGGCAGGCCTCCTCTCCCCCTGCCGACGTAGGGCCACGGAGGGGAGGAGCCTCTAAATCCAAAACCTCGCCCACGACCTGATCTTCCCGGCATGATAATCACCTCCTAACTAATCTCGCCTGTCTCTACAGGTTTCTACTACCAACGGTATGACCCGGGAGCCCCGTAGTAAGATTGCGGGCCATAGGTATACGGTGTTACAGGGTATCTGTCACCACCATAAGCCCACCATCGCCGCGGCAGCGCAGGATTGAAACGGCAATATGGATATGGATTGCCTCTGCCCATGCCCATACCGCGGCCCATGCCCATGCCTCTACCAGGACCCATGCCTCTACCAGAACCCATGCCCATACCTCTGCCCATGCCTCTACCCGGGCCCATACCACGACCCCAGCCTCCTCCGACGAACCAATTTCTTCCGAACGGCATCTCACTCACCTCCTCTCATGTTCACTCATTTGCAGTCTTGCTACTTCTTCATCGTCAGCAAACGTACACCTTTCATTTGACGAAACGTAGCACTTTGACTAACATACCATAGTACAGTCTCCGCATCAGTAACCCTGGTCCCCGAAATAACATCCACTCCATAGTCAAAGAGCACAGGGGAAAGTGGTGTCGTGGGGCCAAGGACAATTACATATGCCTTTGGGCTACAAAGGGCAAGCAATTCCTCCGTGGTATGATTGACAAACGTGCTACCGGTAATAGCCACGACATCAGCCTGGGATACAAGGTTCTGAGCCTCGTTCTCAGCCACGTCACCTTCCCTGGGATGCTTCTCTATCACCCAGAGCTCTCGCACTACCTGCCGCAACCGCTCCACAAAGGGGAAATGACCGATAACTGCCACTCTCTGACCTTCACCCTTCTCCATCAGGAGGTCGCCAGCATTGAGTTCGACACAGTAGAGCTCATCGATATCAAGAAGCGAATTGATAGTTGCCATGCCAATTGCAGCTTCGTGATTACTCTCCGAGTACGCCATCCGAGCAAGCTCTTGAGCACTTTTCTGCAATAAATGCCCGGCATCCTTCACAGGGGTATGATCATGATGATGGCCGGACTCATACGGTGTAGATGCAAGACCACAGTTGCGAGTCAACACCGCTGTCCAAAAAGGCCCCTGGCGTATATCCCTCACAGCTTCATCAGGATTCAGTGTCGAAAGCAAATCATCTACTATCTTCATCTTCATGCTCATCCCCTTTTCCTCGCCGTCGGCTCCGTCCTCTCATCCGAAAACCGTGACCCGGTGTCGGCTGAATATCAGGGCTCTTGCACCTGGGACACATGGGAGGAGGTCCTGCCACCATGTTTTCAAATGGCACATCCCACTCATGACCATCACTGCAGCACTTGAAGCGACGCATTGCCATCTCGAAGTTGCCCCCCTCGATACGTATAGCTTTACCATTGAGCAATGCCTCGGCCAGCTTCCGCCGAGCGGAGCCCAACACCCGATGAAAAGTAGGACGGGAAATTTGCATATTCTGGGCGCACTGCTCCTGCTCCATGCCTTCCAGGTCCTTGAGACGTATCGCTTCCGCCTCTTCGACAGAAAGACATACCTCTTCAAGAGCATACATTGGTACTCCTGCTGGCTTGAAGTAGGTCACTTCAGGCACAAACCCAACACAACGCCACTTGGTTGGCCGCGGCATAGTACTCTGACTCCTTTCCCGTATTCAATGCGTTATTATGAACCTATGTCCATAATTACTATAGCATTGGGAAATCACCTTGTCAAGCTATGATTCTGACCTGAGCAATGATATCGTTCACACGTGAACAAACACTAGAAGCTATTCAGAAGTGCTGGAACATACCGATAACAATGGCAGCAGCAGGTTATTTATGTATATCTTACCCAAACATCCCGATATCGCTGAATCTCCTGTTCTAAGGCGCAATAGGCTGCTAGAATGATAATTGCCTTGGAGAATAGCCAACTCACTGATAACAGACTGGATAGTATTAGTTTTATAGAAAGAAGCGATTACCTGACCAATGCTTCCCTCTGCTATTAAGAATCTGCGTGATTCATTCGCCCTATGGCTATTGCTGAACTCTCTTGATGTTGCCATCACCTGGCTCGGCTTCCTGCTTGGTATGCAAGAAGGAAACCCATTCCTGAGAATAGCCGCCGATACCTACGGGCCAGCTATCATGCTGCTAATGCGCATAACCCTTGCAGTGCTACTCGGAATATTGGTGTGGAAACGGGAAAGCCTGACGTTTAACCTGAAAATCCTACTCAACACGGGTATGTTTGTCGTGATACTTGTAAACTGTGTACTTGTAGGCGTACAGCTTTGGCATCTGGCCTAATGTCACCCGATTTCAGCAATATTATCTATTGACCTGGATGAATTGAATGCTACAATATGATTAAAGCTTATGCCGAATCACATTGATTACTCCAGCTTCGACCAACCGCAAATCCTTGCGTTTATATTCCACCCCCGCCAAGATTGGTCAACACCTCCACCTGGAGCTATCGACTACTCAGTGCCTGTAGAAGAAGATGTCTCGATATCCTGCCGTTTCTATCCCTTAGATGAAAGCGCACCCTCCATTCTCTACTTTCACGGTAATGGGGAGGTGGTGTACGATTATGACGAAATCGCCATGCTCTATAATGGTATCGGTGTCAATCTCTTCGTGGCTGATTATCGTGGATATGGACAGAGCGGCGGCACGCCATCTTTCTCAAATACGGCTTCTGATGCCCACGGTATATTCAACTTCTATCGCGATACCTTACGCTCCAGCGGTTACACCGGCCCCCTGTATATAATGGGCAGGTCCCTGGGAAGTTTTTCGGCTATTGAACTTGCATGGAGCTATCCCCAGGATTGGCAGGGCTTGATTATTGAGAGCGGTTTTACCAACGTAGGACGGTTGGTAAACTATCTCAGCTTTTTCCCAAGCCCTGGATTATCAGAAGAGCTTGAAAACTCCAGCATGGAGAGAATCCGCTCAATCACGATGCCCATTCTTATCATTCACGGGGATTATGATACGGTCATCCCCTATGAACAGGCACTACTCCTATTCCAACATGTCGGTTCTGAGGACAGAAGGTTGCTCACTATACCCGGAGCCGGCCACAATGACCTGTTTATGCGAGGGCTCAACGAGTATTTCTCCGCTATTAAAGACTTTACCGCCCGCTGAGACTAACGTACCGGGAGCATAGTCGCCTCATTTTCAGGGTATCGCTCTCACACCGCAAGTCAACTATCAGTGCACACTATCTGTTCCCAACCACTATTTGACAAGTATATATATCTTCATGTACTCTTATCGCACTTAACTTCACCGAGGAAGACATTGGAACAAACGAGCAAGGATAGTCCCCAATCTCTGAAACCATCTGACTACGGAGTGAGCAAGAGCGATACACATCACAGGTTGGAGAGACCGTATCGCGAGTTGCTGGCATTGAGCCGGGTCTCAGCCGCAGTCAGCGGGTTGCGGGATCTCGATGCCATCCTCAACGTCGCCCTGGATACAGTACTCGAGATAATGGATGGGTCCATCGGAGGAATCCTGCTCCTGGACGAACAAACACAAACGCTCTCCTACCAGGTTTATCGTGGTTTGTCTGACAAATACGCAAAGGAGATGCGCCTGAGTATCGGAGAAGGGATCGCAGGGAGGGTAGCCCAGACCGGGAAAGCCCTGTTAGCTGAAGATATCTCCACCGATCCCCGCGCCGCCTGGCTTGTGCTGGTGAGCGCAGAAGGGCTTAAAGCATTCATCAGTGTCCCCCTAAAAGCAAAAGACGCTGTCCTCGGCGTCTTAAATGTCGCCAGCCATCAACCACGTCATTTCACCGAAGATGATATGCACCTGCTGCACGCAATCGGCGACCAGTTGGGCATCGCTATTGAGGAAGCTGAACTCTATGAGCGGCTGAGAAAAGAACGGGAAAACTATCGTCGACTCGCCCGCCACATGTTGATAGCCCAGGAAGAGGAGCGAGGCAGAGTTGCCCGCGAATTACACGATGAAACGAGCCAATCACTGACAGGGCTATCACTCAACATGCAGGCAATCCTGAATATCGCTCAGGCTTCAAACTTTGGAGATTCCGCATTCAAAGCCAGGCTGGAGAAGGCTTATAATATCACCCTCCAGCTCAGTTCAGAGATAAGTAAAATAATGAAATCACTTCGGCCAACAGCACTTGATAGCCTCGGACTTACTCCGGCAATACATCAATATGCTGAAAGTCGCCTCCAACCACTGGGAATCAGTGTATCGGTAACCCATGAAGGTTCGGAGAAACGGCTGCCTTCGGAGGTTGAATTCGCACTCTACCGCATCGCCCAGGGAGCAATTTCCAACATAGCCTGGCACTCAAAAGCCAGCAATACAACGATCAATGTGCGCTATGATTCAAATAAAGTGATCATGCGTATCGAAGATAACGGCACCGGATTTAACTCGTCCGAACCAATCGAGGTGGACGAGAGTGGGCGCGGGAGAGGACTGTTCAGCATGAAAGAAAGGGCAAGCCTCCTTGGCGGTACCTGCGATATCAAGTCACAACCGGGAAAAGGCACCAAGGTGATAGTGGAAGCACCAATGTATTGGAGCAAAGCTGATGCGGAAGATCAACGTGCTGGTAGTTGATGATCACACAGTTGTGAGAGATGGTATTAGCAGTCTACTAGCACTAGCCGGGGACATAGACGTTGTAGGAGAGGCAGCCAATGGCCTGGAAGGATTGGACAAGGTAGGCAAACTTGTGCCAGATGTGGTATTGATCGACATAGCCATGCCGATTATGAACGGTCTGGAAGCCATACGCCGTATGCACAAGGAATTCCCCGAGGTAAAGATTCTGGTTCTCACGCAGTATGATGATAAAGAGCATGTCTTCCCGGCTATCCAGGCTGGAGCCAGTGGATTTATCAGCAAAACAGCAGCATCTTCGGAGCTCACCGCTGGCATCCGAGCAGTATCCGTCGGAGAATCATATCTGTCTCCTTCTATAGCAAAACTTTTTGTAGACGACTGGCAGCGTGTACCGGTATCAGAGGGAAATCACGATCTTTACGAGCAACTGACCGATAGAGAGCGAGAGATACTCAAACTGGTTGTCGAAGGATATAAAACCCGCGAAATAGCAGAGATGCTAACTATCAGTCAGAAAACAGTCGAGGGGCACAAGACCAGCCTCATGAAAAAGCTGGGCATTGACAATAAGACGGGACTGGTGAAATATGCATTACGTCGAGGAATCATAAGCGCGTAAACGTTACCTGGACGTGGCAGTCCATCTCCGTTTGCAGACACAAACAGCAGGGGCGAACCAATTGGTTCGCCCCTGCTGTTTGTGCTCTTGGAACAAAGTAAAGGGATTATTAGCAGCGAATCAAGGGTTAATTATCAGTAATCCAAGGGATAACCCCTATTCACGTATGGAAGCGATCGATTTAGCATAGTTCTCTACAGTAGTTTATGTGAGGTGAGGTCATGGAACAAAAAAGCAGTCAGAAAAGAGAGATACTAATCGTGGATGATGAACCTGATTTTGCCTCAGCCTTACAATTTGCCCTGACGAACGACGAATGTGAGGTTACAACCGCTATCAATAAGACTGAGGCCCAGCTAGTAATGAAATCGATAAACCCTGACCTGGTAATCCTTGGCACATTGAGCCCACGTGGCGAAGCATTTCAGCTCCATCAATGGTTGCGCGAGAACCCCAAGACCAAGGATTTGCCCATCATAGTCATGGACGCACCTCCCGAAAAGCACCTTGTCAAAGGGTGGAGGAGAGACGAAGCAGCGCTGATGGAAGCAGAAGACTATCTTGCCAAGCCCATTGAGCCAGGTGCCCTCGCCACCAGAGCTCAAACAATCCTGGCCCGGGCAACAAGGCTGATAAAGGTACTCATAGTAGATGACCACTGGGTAGTCAGGGACGGCATCAAATCTGTACTGGATCTGGAAAAAGATATCGATGTGATAGGACAGGCTGAGAATGGGATAGAAGCCCTGGCTAGAGTGGAGGAACTCTCACCTGATATTGTCATAATGGATATTGTGATGCCTGAAATGAACGGGATAGAGGCGACAAAGCAGATATATCAACAATATCCTCGAACCAGAGTTGTGATGTTGTCCCAATACGACGACGAGGAAAATATCCGTGCTACTGAGCAAATAGGAGCTTACGGATTCATTCCCAAGCGAGCCGCGAGCTCCCAGCTGGTAAATGCTATACGGGCTGTACATTACGTAGGGGAGAGACTGCAAAGACCTACCCCAGCTTCGAGTTGAGTCACTATAGGGAGATTACCCTATCTGATAATTCATGTATCAGCCCTGAGCTTAGTGGGAGGCGATAATTGGAAACAATTACAATTACTTTAAACGGTAAAGAGGTTAGTGGCTACCCTGGAACAACTATATTGGAGCTAGCACGAGAGTCAGGAATAGAAATACCAACGTTGTGCCACGATCCTTACCTGGCTCCTATAGGAGCCTGCCGCATCTGTCTGGTCGAAGACGAACGTTCAGGCAGGCTCTCAGCATCATGCGTCACCCCAATAGAATCAGGAATGGTGATCAATACACAATCACCCAAGGTTCACCAGCGACGTAAGTCTATTATCGAACTCATTCTATCAAGCCACCCTGATTCCTGCCTCGTTTGCGACAAGGGTAACCGGTGCGAACTACGCAAGATCGCCTCAGATCTGGAAGTGGGGGTGGTGAACCTCGATAGAATTCCCCAGCCTGCCACAATCGAGGAGGTCAATCCTTTTATCGAGCGTGATTTGAGCAAATGCATTCTATGCGCTAAGTGCATCCGAGCAGACCAGGAGCTGGTTTGTCAGGGCGCTATCGACTACATCCACCGGGGTTTCACCACAAAACCAGCAACATTGAACGATATGCCGCTGGAGAACTCGGAGTGTTCGTTCTGTGGCACCTGCGTGGCCATCTGTCCCACTGGTGCATTGATGGAAAAGAAACAGCCATATAAAGGAACAATCTCCACCATTGTGTCGACTACGTGTCCCCTGTGTGGCTGCGGTTGTGGTATCAATCTGGAGATCAAGGACAACCGAATAGTAAGAGCCCGACCGTGCAGGGAGAGTGCAGTGAACCACGGTGCGCTATGCGTCAAGGGAAGCTATGGATACGATTTCGTACATAGCCCGCAGAGACTTACAAGTCCCCTGGTAAGGGTGAATGGTGATTTTGAGCCCGTATCCTGGGAACAGGCACTGAACGTGGTAGCTTCCGAATTAACCAAAATCAAGGAAACCTACGGCGCCGATAGTCTGGCAGTACTTGGCTCTTCCAAATGCACGAATGAGGAAAACTACCTGTTGCAGAGGTTTACCAGAAGTGTATTAGGCACAAACAATATCGACAATGGCAGCCGGCTGTACAGTGCAGCAAACATTGTCGGCCTGGGGTCTGTGGTAGGTTTCCCGGGCACCACCAACCGTCTCAACGCCCTTGAACAATCAGAGGTGATACTGGTCATTGGCGCCAATCTCGCCTCATCCGCCCCTATCGTTGAGTATTCCGTTAAGCGAGCTGTCAAAAACAAAGAGGCCAAACTGTTGCTTATAGACCCCCAGCAAACAAGCCTTGTCCCATTTGCTCACACCTGGCTAAGGCCCAAGATTGGGACAGATACAGCGCTCATAAACGGCATAGCGAGTGTGATTGTCAAGGAAGGTTTGATGGACGAAGAATTCGTAACGAGAAGAACCGATAACTTCGAAGCACTAAGCACAGAGTTAGCGAACTACACACCTGAGTATGTAGAGGAAATTACCGGTGTCACGAGTGAACAAATACGCCACACCGCCCGGTTGTTCGCCGAAGCAAATCCCGCCTCAATAGTCTACGGCAGCGGAATCACCCAGCATATAACAGGAACAGATAGTGTAACAGCTATCGCAAATCTGATGATGCTCACGGGTAATATTGGACTGAGGGGCGGCATCTTCGCATTGCAGCGGGACTGCAACGGTCAAGGGGCGTGTGACATGGGTGCACTGCCCGATTTACTCCCGGGGTACCAGCGCGTGGATAATACACAGGCAAGCAATACATTTGCCGACTCCTGGGGTACTACTTTACCTGCAAATCCCGGACTGACAGCTATCGAAATGATAGACAGCGCACGTGAAGGAAAGGTCAAGGGCATGTACATTGTGGGGGAGAACCCGATCTTGAGTTTTCCCAGCACAACTCTCGTCAAGCAAGCGCTCTCGTCCCTCACTTTTTTGGTAGTACAGGATATGTTTCTTACCGAAACTGCGAAACTGGCAAACGTAGTTTTACCTACTTCAAGCTTCGCTGAAAAGGAGGGAACTTTCACCAACTTCGAGGGGCTAGTTCAGCGAGTTCGCAAGGCTATCGAGCCTCTGCATGGGAGCCTGCCAGATTGGGAAATTATCATCCAACTGGCGAGTGTCATGGGACATCCAATGCCCTACTCATCTCTCCAGCAAATAATGGATGAGATGCATGAAATGATCCCATTCCACCCCGGAATTATCTACAGAAGTGCGGATTCAGCAGAGAAACAGCGCGATGAACTGGATAGAGCACCTTTGAGAACAAGACGCCTGTACAAAGGCCAGTTCCCCAGTGGTTTCGACCGCTTCTCCCCGGTGCAATATGAACCATACCCAGAACTATCAAAAGATGGGTATCCCCTCACACTGTTAGCTGGGAGTGTCCTGTACCACTCGGGCACCGGCTCCCGTAGTTCGCAGTCTCCCAGACTGAGCGAGTTCTCATCGAGTGCATATGTGGGAATTGGCACGTCCGATGCGGAGCGATTGGGAATAAACGAAGGCGACGAGGTGAGAGTCATCTCGCGAGCAGGAGAGATAACCGCTATCGCCAGACTGACCACCTCGTTACCTGAGAACGCGGTGTTCATGCCAATTTCATTTCCGTCAACACCTGTCAATCAGCTATTCGAAACCGCTCTCGATCCGCGATCGAAGACTCCTGCATTAAAATCATGTGCAGTTAAACTAGAAAGGTTGTAGCGTTATGGATGCATGCAGGGAAGTAGCCAGCGTCGACCTGGAGTCCATAGACAGAATTATCGCAAGCTACCGGGATGAGCAATGGCCTCTGATTCCTCTTCTTCAAAAGATTCAGGAAGAGATCGGATACATTCCCCCGGAGTCTATCAATTCCATAGCCCAGGCCGTTGGTCTTTTCCCCTCTCAGGTCCAGGGAGTTATCACCTTTTACGAACAACTCTACACGACACCTCGGGGAAAGAACGTTGTCAGAGTATGTCGAGGCACAGCCTGCCATGTGCGTGGTGGAAAGACCATTCTGAAACTGGTCAAGCAGTATCTCGCCCTTGAAGAAGGCCAAACCAGCCCCGACCTGGAATATACCCTGGAAACCGTCGCTTGTATAGGTGTTTGTGCTTTAGCACCTAACTTAGTTATCGGGAAAGACACATACGGCAATATGAATCCCAAGAGGGTAGCAACCATCTTTGGGGATAGGAAGAGCGAGGGATAGCATGCAAAACCATCGCACAATTTTCGTCTGCCAGGGAACAGGTTGTTTTTCAGCAGGGTCTGGTGCTGTGTACAACGCGCTCAAGGCCGCGGTGGAGCGCAATGGCGTGGGCAATACCAAGGTGGATTTCAGTGGTTGTCACGGTTTTTGCGAGCAGGGACCAAATGTAGTAGTTGAACCCGACGGCATATTTTACACTCATGTCGAAGCGGAGGACGCCGCAGAGATTGTCGACTCTCACATCAGGGAGGGCAAGCCGGTCGAACGACTCTTCTACCGTGACCCGGTAACTGGCCGATCTATACCACGGTATTCAGACATAAAATTCTATGCAGGGCAGCAGCGTATCATCCTGCGCAACTGCGGTCATATCAATCCAGAGAAAATCGATGACTACATCGCCCACGGAGGATATCAGGCGCTAACAAAAGCCCTTCTCCATATGACACCACAGTCAGTTATTGACGAAGTAGCCAATGCCGGGCTCAGAGGCAGAGGTGGTGCTGGCTTCCCCGCAGCGCGCAAGTGGGAGTTCTGCCGCAAAGCACCTGGTGAGCAAAAATACGTGATATGTAATGCGGATGAGGGAGACCCGGGGGCTTTTATGGACCGCTCCATCCTCGAAGCCGATCCCCACGCTGTTATCGAGGGATTGACCATCGCTGGATATGCTATAGGAGCCACTCAAGGCTATATCTATGTCCGTGCCGAGTATCCCCTGGCAGTGAGCAGATTTCGTATTGCGCTTGCGCAAGCAAAGGAGAGAGGCTTCCTGGGTAAGAGTATTCTCGACTCCGGTTTTGACTTCACGATACACGTCAAGGAGGGGGCTGGCGCTTTTGTCTGCGGCGAGGAAACAGCCTTAATAGCATCGATCGAAAGTCGGCGTGGAATGCCCCGTTCCCGTCCCCCGTTTCCTGCCCTGTCAGGATTAGATGGCAAGCCCACTATCATCAACAACGTCAAGACTATATCTACCGTGCCCGTTATCATCGACCGGGGAGCGGAATGGTTCTCCAATCTGGGCACCGAGAAAAGCGCGGGAACGGCCGTATTTGCCCTGACAGGAAAGATTGCAAACAGTGGTCTGGTTGAGGTCCCTATGGGTACATCCCTGGGATCGATAATATTCGACATCGGCGGTGGCATCCCCCGCGGCAAGCAGTTTAAAGCGGTACAGACCGGCGGGCCTTCCGGTGGTTGCATCCCTGCCCAGTATCTTGATGTCCCTGTAGATTACGATTCCCTGGCGCAACTGGGATCGATCATGGGCTCGGGGGGCATGGTGGTGATGGATGACAGCACCTGTATGGTAGAAATAGCACGATATTTCCTCAGCTTCACCCAGACTGAGTCGTGCGGCAAATGCATTCCCTGCCGCCTGGGAACCAGGCAGATGCTGGAGATACTGACCCGGATCACCCGGGGGAAAGGACATGACGGAGACATAGATGCCCTCCTCGGCATAGCCAGCGTGGTGAAAGAATGCTCGCTCTGCGGGCTTGGCCAGACCTGTCCCAATCCAGTGCTTACCACAATAAAATATTTCCGCGACGAGTATGAATCTCATATAAAGGAGAAAAAATGCCCGGCCGCCGTATGTGACGCCTTGATGATATCACCCTGTCAGCACACATGCCCTGTAGGAATCAACGTGCCCAAATACGTGGCTCACATCGCTGCCGGCGAATACCTGGATGCCGTAGAGACCATCAGGGAGAGAAATCCATTCCCGGCAATCTGCGGACGTATATGCCACCATCCCTGTGAAATGCGCTGTCGCCGTGGGGAACTGGACGAACCAGTAGCTATACGTGAACTCAAACGCTATGCCGCCGACTGGTACTTCGGTCACGTTGGTGAACTACCCGCCCCAGAACCGTTTCCGCAACTATACGACCAGAGTGTAGCTGTGGTGGGGGCTGGCCCTACCGGACTTAGTTGCGCCTACCACCTGGCTCGGATGGGCTATCCCGTTACGGTTTTCGAAGCGCTTCCAGTGGGAGGAGGCATGCTTTCAGTAGCAATACCTCAGTTCCGCCTGCCTCGGGAGGTTATCCAGAACGAGATCGAGTACATCGCTCAGCGCGGTGTCGAGATACGATATAACTCACCGATCAACGTCAATTTCACCGTAGAAGACCTCAGAAAAGACGGCTTCGAAGCGGTTTTCATCGCTGCAGGTGCTCAGACCAGCCAACGTGTAGGCATACCCGGTGAGCTGGAAGATGTAGAAAACTTCCACTACGGGCTGAGATTTTTACGCGACGTCAAGGTGGGCAAGCAGGTAGGCGTAGGACGCCGCGTAGCCGTCATAGGGGGCGGGAATGTTGCTCTCGATGCAGCCCGCACAGCCCTTCGTCTTGGCGCTGAGGAGGTGAACATCTATTACAGGCGCTCGCGAGATGAGATGCCCGTAACCGAGGTTGAATATGACGAAGCGGTAGCTGAGGACATACAATTCAATTTCCTCGTCAGTCCCACGAGAATAGAAAGTGATAACTGGAGAGCAACCGGCCTGCAGTGCATCCGCATGATGCTGGGCGAACCTGATGCCAGCGGACGGCGTCGGCCAGTACCTATCGCCGGCTCCGAGTTCTTCGTCGAAGCCGATACCATTATTGCCGCTGTAGGCCAGGCCCCTGACCTTTCATTCCTGCCCCGCGATAGCGCCCTGGAACGAACCAGATGGGAAACCCTGGTCGTAGACAGTAACAAGCTATCCACCAATGTACCAGGTATCTTCGCCGGAGGAGATTTCGTCACCGGTCCAGGTATGGTCATAGAAGCTATCGCTGCCGGGAGAAGAGCAGCCATCGCTATCGACAAGCACCTTAAGAGCGATACATCACGTGTTGAAATGTACGACCTTAAGAAGAGAGGCAACGGTGCATCAGACGGCTATGAAGTCGATGAAACCTGGGAAAGTCAGCCCAGGCTGGAAATGCCAAAGCTCAATCCACAGGAAAGGAAAGTGACGTTTGAAGAGATCGAGCGTGGTTTTACAGAGGATAATGCGAGACGGGAAGCCAAACGATGCCTGAGATGCGACCTGGAAACATGAGGCAAGTTGTCAGTCGTCAGCTTTCAGTTATCTCTTGAAATCGGAGAGCTCTTAGCAGGAGGGGAAGTATGAAATCTATTACCAGGCAAAAACCTCTCGAAGAAATGCAACAACAAATCGAGGGGCTGGAACGAGTGTATATCATCGGTTGTGGTACCTGTGCTACGATGACCAGGACCGGAGGCAGGGAAGAAGTCCTGGACATGAAAGAGCGTCTGCAGAATATGGGCAAAATGGTCTCCGGGTGGATTGTCATCCCCACTGCTTGCGATGACATGACCGAGGCAACATTAATGGAGAATAATGGCATCATCCGGAGTTCAGATGGCCTCATTATCATGTCCTGTGCACTGGGAGTGCAAAGAGTGGGCTCCTACATCAACAAGCCGGTCATCCCCGCCCTGGATACGCTCTTCATCGGGGTTGAGGATGGGTTGGGCTACTTCCATGAGGTGTGTGATCAGTGCGGTCACTGTGTCCTCGGCTATACCGCAAGCATCTGTCCCATAACTGCGTGTCATAAGGGCTTGCTCAACGGTCCCTGTGGCGGTACCAACAACGGTAAATGTGAAATCGACAAGGAAAAGGACTGTGCCTGGACTCTCATTTATCAGCGCCTTGAGGAGCAGGGCAGGCTTGACGTAATGAGAAAATACCAACCTCCCAAGAATTCCCAAATAGTACCCAGGCCCAGAATGACCAGAATCCTGTGAGGAGGAGAGATATGGCGGAGAGCTTTCGGGAAGCCCTCAAATCAGACAAGTTTATCATAACCAGCGAGATCGGCCCACCAAAAGGTACGAACATCGATAACATGCGTCATCATATAGACCTGCTCAAGGACAGGGTGGATGGGATCAACGTCACTGACCACCAGAGCTCGGTGATGCGCTTCCCCTCAATTGGTGGCTGTCTGGAGATCAAGGAGCACGGTGGTGAACCCATACTGCAA
>JAXHUK010000003.1:0-2479 GCA_034189725.1 Chloroflexota bacterium
AGTGACTGTCCTGCAAGCACAGCGCTGTGACAGGCCAGTGAGGCAGCTATTTCCTCTTCCCGGTTATCGCCTTTCACCCCCTCACCGAGTAAATCCAGAAGCTCGGTTACTGACTGCGCTACGTTCTTCCCCTGGAGTACGGCGGGTACCGACCGCACAAGGTACGTCCTGTCTCCGAAGTGCTCAATTCCGAAGCCATACTCTATGAGGGCATCAGCGTGTACTTCCAGAAGTTCTTGCTGGTGCACGGTTAGCTCAACGGGTACCGGCTGGAGCATCCCCTGAACCTCAACGGCCTTTTGCTGACGCTGGCTGCGAATTTTCTCGAAAAGGATTCGTTCGTGTGCTGCGTGCTGGTCGATGAGATACATCCCGTCAGGCCCTTCGGCGATGATGTAGGTGCTGGCAACCTGGCCAATGACGCGAAGTACCGGCAATGACCGCGTAACAGGCTCGACGCGTGATGGCACTGCAACCGGGTTGCTGGTAGTGTCGTCTCCCATGCCGGCATGAAATGCGGGAAGAGGCTCTACAGGAGTGGCTGGTGTCGTGGATTGGATATGATGCAGGGTACCCAGCGCAGGCATCGGTGCCTGGGCAACGATGGCAGCTCTGACGGCCTTCTGTAGTGCAGCGAAGACGTCGCGTTCATGGCGGAATTTCACCTCGCTCTTGGCAGGGTGGACGTTGACATCCACATCCTGGGGAGGTAGCTCTATACTGACTGCCGCAATAGGATGCCTCCCCGTCATGATAAGCCCGTGGTAGGCTTCCTCCAGAGCATAGGTGAGCATACGGCTGTGTATCCAGCGCCGGTTGACAAAGAAGCTCATGTAGCTTCTCGTGGCGCGGGTGAGCGAGGGAGGGCTGATGATCCCGGTGACCACAGGCAACAAGATGTCCTCATGCTCATCGCTGGCCTCGATCCGGAGCAATGAGCGGGCGTTCTCCACCCCGTAGACGACACCCATCACATCCTTCAAGCCGCCGCTGCCCGGCGAACGAAACGTGGTGCGTCCATCGATAACGAGGGTGAATCTCACTTCAGGGAACGCCATACTGTACTGGGTAACAAGCTGGCTGATATGCCCATTCTCCGTTGTCGCAGACTTAAGAAATTTGAGGCGTGCGGGGACGTTGCGGAACAGGTTGCGTACCGTAATGGTAGTCCCCACGGGGCAGCCACGACTGGCTTTCTGGACAACTGCGCCATCCTTGATACTTACGAAAATCCCTACCAGTTCATCCTGACTGCGAGTGACAACGGTAACCTCGGACACCGAGGCGATTGAGGGCAGTGCCTCTCCCCGAAAGCCAAGGCTGGATATGCTCTCCAAATCGCCAGCGGTAGCAACCTTGCTGGTGGCAAACCTCTCGAACGCGAGGTCCACCTCATCCGGCGGTATCCCCACACCATTATCCACCACTCTGATCAGCCGCACACCGCCCCCCTGCACTTCGACAGCGATCTGGGTAGCACCAGCGTCCAGGGCGTTATCCAGCAACTCCTTGACCACCGAGGCCGGCCTCTCCACCACCTCCCCCGCGGCTATCTTTGATGCTACTTCAGGAGCTAGAACTCTTATAGGCATGGTTTAGATTTACACCTCTTGCTACTAAAACAGACTCTGCATTTTATCCCGGTAGATTGGAGCATCAACTCCAGGCTACCTCAAATTTTATAACGAGGAGGGGGCATAAGTGCCCCAGATAATTGGTATGATAGACTGCGAGAAGGGCGGGGTTCTATTTCACCAAATGGTTGAGTTCGTGCTCGAACAGGATCACATCTGCACGATTACTATAATTGACATCTTTATGCCACTGGCTCTCTGACTTCCACAATCAAAGACTCAACACCCGATTCTATAGGTATGGGTTCCTTATGGGCTTTGCAGGATTCCAAGTACAGCTCAATCGCCTCCTTAGCCATAGCTATCGCTTCTTCCTTGGTCTCTCCTTGAGTATAGCAGCCCGGAAGAGCGGGCACTTCCACAGAATAGCCGCATTCCTCTTCGGGCACAAGGATAATTGTATACTTCAACATATCTGGCCTCCTAAAGAAGCTTCTTGAGTTCTTCTACTGAAAGGTCTGCCTTTTTCAAAATATTATTCAAAGTCCCAGGCTTCACTGGAGATCTGTGAATGGGGATGACTATCTTAACGCCGGGTTTGCGTTCATGTCTCATGATAACATGGCTGCCATGAGTACGATCAACGCGCCAACCCTCTTTTCGCATAGCGCTTATCAGTCTATCCCCTTTAACTTGAGGGAGCTTTGGCATAATACCTATCTACATAAACCACATATCTTGATTGTAACATAGATGAGGGCAAGCAACGATATAGAATGAGATAGTAGCACCAGCGTCCAGGGCGTTATCCAGCAACTCCTTGACCACCGAGGCCGGCCTCTCCACCACCTCCCCCGCGGCTATCTTTGATGCTACTTCAGGAGCTAGAACTCTTATAGGCATGG
>JAXHUK010000030.1:0-6295 GCA_034189725.1 Chloroflexota bacterium
CATAACTAATACCAAAACCGGCTTGCATTTGCTCAGCGAGACCCTTCACCCGGAATTCCTCGGTCACTCTTCGGCCCTCTGGTGTGGTAACGGTGATCTCTACCCGTGACATCAGGGCCAGTGGTCGAGATGTTGATCCACTGAGAACGGATTCATCCACGATAACGGTGTATCTATCCTGAGCTGTAAAGGGATTTCCCAGAGCCAGGTTTTGGTCTCGAGCTACAAAGAAACCGGGCTCTACGCCGATCACTGCAACTTCCTCGTCTTCACCCATGTATGATACCGATCCGAATGCTACCCTATCAGCGCTCGCATCCTTGACATAGGGGAGACGACGCACCGACTCAAAGGTGTTTTGACTCAGGTAGGTTTCCTCGTCATAGATCCCCATCATTGCGGCAGTACCCGAACCAGGCGTTATGTTCACGAAGTTGGAGCCCAGTTCTTGCATTTGCTTCTCGAAATACGCCTGGAATCCCGAAACCATGGCAGCGTTAACCAGCACCGCCGTTATGCCGATAAGGATACCCAGGGTAACCAGAAACGAACGGAGTTTATGGGCGAAGATAGAGTCTATCGCCATTAAGAAGAGCGTGACTGGGTCCACCTTCTCCTTCTTCTTAGGAAGAACCACACGAGTATGAGAACTACAACAACTACCAGGAAGATGGTGAAGTAGGTCCCGGTATTGGACTCGGGAGGCTCTTCAATACTTATTATTGTACTCACTATCGGCGTTTCATACGCCTTTTGCTCGACGCGATAGGTAACCTTGAACTGCAACTCATCGCCGTCTTCAATGTGATCGCTTGCTATCCTGAAGTATGCGGGGAGGAAGTCGCCGGCTGCCATCTCACCGATGAAGAATTCTGACGGAGCAGTATAGCTATTCCCTACGGGAATCACACTTACCGAATCAACATCGACGGGAAGACCGTTCGCTATGTGCAACGTGATTAATACCTCTTCTCCCTCAAGTGCGGTGACTGGCTCAGCCTGAATCAATTTCATACTGGGGATGTCAAGCACTTCGACCTCAATACTGAATTCGTCTTGAACAACCATGTTATGAATCCGATAGCTGAGTTGGAAATCAAAGGTATGTACTCCCGCAGCAAGTTTATCGGCGATAAAGTGCAACTCGCTACCTTCAATAAATGTAGCCGCCTCTTCTTCAGGCTGCTGTGCTCCCATGGGTGCTGCAGCACCCCCTGTGAGAAGCGTGCCCAGATCAGCAACCTCAACCCCTTCTACCTGCGGTTCCTCCGCTGCGTTTTGCCCTCCGAGATAATAACCTTTTGGCGTTACCTCATTGCTTAATGCGATTAATTCCAGCTGGTTGATATCCGCATCCTCGGAGGCGGCAATAACGATGGAGAACTCGATGGTCTCCGCAAGGTAGACCGGTGAATTCGACGAGGCGAAGTATGCTCTCACCGCGTTTTCTGCGGGATATACATCGAATTCAAGTGCAAGAGGGGCAGCAACTCCCCGCTCGTGGCTGGCCACAAGCTGGAGCGTGTTGGTGCCGATTTCATACTCATCAAAGCGGAGCTCTATCGCCTGCGTCTCATCTGGCTGGAGTGCACCGATGAGATAGAGTACCTCATCGCCGTTTTTAATAGATGCTCCTGAAACCGCATTCTGCCACAGATTCTGCACTTCAAGCTCTGCTATGAATGTGTCGCCTTCATATATCGAAAGCGGGGCATCGACGAGCCGCAGGGTTATTGACTCATCGGGCGGTCTCACCTCGAAACGTATCAGCCAGGGATCCGTAAAGTCGCTCGAATAGTGAGAATATATCTCTACCTCGTTCATCCCCATCTCATACTTTTCTATATAGAACGTGGAGGTTACCGTACCTCCCACACCGATATTGCCGATGAGTTTTCGTTCTCCTGTGGAGGAGATCAGGGTTACATCGATCGCAATTTCATCTCCAACGTTTGAGAGCGTTACCCCCACGGCAGCTCGATCCCCATCGAAAATGAGGAAATGATCTTTATCTATTTCCATCTCGAGAATAGGCTCGTCTGCAAACACATTGCCTGCTGGAAAGGCAACGAGCAGCAGTGCACATGTGATAGCAATGAGCAGTAACCTATGTTTCATTGTTTAGTACCCTCCCGTCCAGTATTTTAATCGACCTATCTGCGCAGTTTGCTACTTCAGGGTCGTGAGTGACCACAACCAGGGTTTTCCCCTCTTTGTTGAGGTTTTCCAGAATGGACATTATTTCTTTGCTGCTGTTGGTATCCAGATTGCCTGTAGGTTCATCGGCGATGATTATCGTCGGATTGCTGATGAGGGCGCGAGCTATAGCTACCCTTTGCTGTTCGCCGCCACTCATCTGTGAAGGGGTGTGTCGCAGTCTGTGTCCTAACCCCACTTTTTTCAGCATTTCAGCAGATCGGTCACTGCGATCATTTCTTCCCACTCCTTGAAAGATGAGGGGCAGTTCCACATTCTTTTGTGCTGTTTCTCTGGGGAGTAGGTTGAACTTCTGGAACACAAAGCCGATTTCCCTGGAGCGAATCTCAGCGAGTTCATCCGATGAAAGTTCAGCGACGTTGACTCCGTTCAGTATGACTTCTCCCTCAGTCGGGCGTTCGAGACAACCCATGACATGCATGAGGGTGGATTTTCCACTGCCGCTTGGGCCGATTATTGAGATCAACTCACCTTCGTCAATGGAGAGGTCTACTCCTCGCAATGCTTCTACCTTGACCTGGGTACCATACACCTTCCAGACGCCTCTCACCTCGAGGACCGGTCTATCTTTCAAAATGGTTTACTCCTTAACAGAATTTGACGACATACTACCGCTGATTGCCTGAGCTCTTGTTTTTTCAAGTGATGAGGCAATCTTTGTCAGAAGCAGCAACAAAGTGGACTGTTCGTTATCTGTGAGACAGCTTATAATCCTCTCTATATTCTGGACTATCTGATCTTCGATGATTTCATGGAGGCTTCGGCCTCTATCGGTCAGGGTTATTCTCACTATCCTGCGATCGCTGGCATCGGATAGTCTGGTAGCATATCCATTATTCACCCACCAGTTCGCCATTCGCGTTGTAGTTGAAAATGGCACTGATAGAGACTGGCTCAATTCTCCCATAGTGAGATTAACGTTTCTATAGAGGACACTGCTCATGCGATAGAACGTATTGGCGTTGGCGATGTGGTATGGTCTATCTTTAGGGCGTATCTCTTCGATTTGATCAAAAAGCCGAATCATTTCCGTTGGAAGCGGGGCTTCCAGTCGTGCATGGATGTCGGTCGCTAATTGGAGGAAATTTGTTATCGGGTTGATATTGCTGTGTCCCAGTGTATTTCCAGACATTTTATTGTAATCATGGAATATTTCCATGATAAAAGTATACTACAGAATAAGTGTTCAGTCAATTGTTTTTGACAAGCTAATTAGTACAGTCTCGGCGGTACAGGCGGTCTCGGACGGGGACCTTTGCGGTTCTCAGCTTGGGAAGCACGAGCGGAACGACTAACACCAGTGCTACAGACAACAAGACTACTAGATTTCTCATTTGATTTTCCTCACTAGAAGAGTATTCTTGAATGGATAGTACAGTGACTTGTTGCTGAGGTCAATGCGTTGTTTGTCACAGGGTAATAGCTAAAAGGTACTAAAGGTACTTTCGAGCAGGTGCCTGATTCCGTCGAAAAGACCGGCGCCGGCAAAGGCAAATCCCAGTGACTTGACGGTCTTGCCTGCCCAGCAGAAGACGAAGAACCTGCGAAACGGATAGCGGAGCGTGCCAGCAGCGATAGTGGCCAGTTTTATCAAGAAGTTGGGGATTGCGGAAACAACGAATATGGTGAGGCCGCCATGACGCCTCATCCAGTATTCGATCTGGGTGTACCTTTTCCATTTCTGGACGACAATCTGACCGCCATATCCCGCTGTGTAACCAGAAAGCTCTCCTATAGGTTCGCCCAACCCTGCGGCCAGCCCCACTACCAGTGGATTCAATCCCAGCCCTGCTGCAATGAATGCTGCCCATGAACCAGGGAGAGGCCAAATGGGAGCCGAGCTACCGATGATGCCCATAAGGAATACACCAGCATAGCCAGCGCTGGCAATGTACTCCTCTGGATTTGCCGGCTCCTGGATGAGTATACCTGTCAGGGTCATAGCCAGAACGCCTGCTATCAGGAGCAGTATGTACTTGATCTGTCCTCTATTCCAAAAACCTGTTCCCGGTTGGGCGAGCTGTTCCGCATTGGCATCATCCGTGTGGTCGAGGGGATTCTCCGGTTCTTGGTAGCTCATCGCACCATAAGGCTAAGCCTAAGTGAGGGCTAAGTCAAGCCCTGTCCTGCCTCGTACTCACCACAGCCTGTCTTGTCGCAATCCTCATTTTATGGTAAACTCCACGAGGATAGGGAAGGAGTTTAGATTGAAGAAGAGTCGTGTTTTTTCCGGTGCCAGACCTACAGGCAAACAGCACATCGGTAATTATCTGGGAGCCATCCAGAATTATGTCGATCTCCAGGACAGCTACGACTGTCTCTACTGTATTGTCGATATCCATGCCCTGACAACCCTTGAGGATACGCATTTGCTCAAGGAGAACACCCGCGAAATGCTGCTCGACTGGCTGGCAGCAGGACTCGATCCCGAAAAGAGCATCCTTTTTGTTCAGTCACATGTCCCCGAGGTAACCGAGCTCCATGCCCTCCTCAGTATGGTTACACCTCTCAGCTGGCTGCTGCGCGTTGCCACATTCAAGGAGAAGGTCAAGACACAACCGCATAATGTGAACTATGGGCTCGTAGGCTACCCCGTGCTCATGACATCGGACATCGTACTTTACAAGGCGGATACCGTGCCGGTGGGAGAAGACCAGTTGCCCCACCTGGAGCTGGCACGGGAGATCGTGCGCCGTTTTAACAACCTTTTCGGCCCCACCTTCCCCGAGCCCACCGCCAAACTCACCACGTTTCCCCTGGTTGTGGGGCTGGACGGGGAAAGAAAAATGAGCAAAAGCTATGATAACCAGATCGAACTCTCTGCTTCGCCGGAGGAGACCACGCAACGCATAAAAACCGCATTTACCGATCCGGCACGGCAATATCGCAAAGACCCTGGACATCCCGAGGTCTGTAATGTATACAATCTACACCATTTTTATACCTCGGACAGGCTCGATGAGATCGCTACCCGGTGCCGCGGTGCTGAGATCGGTTGCGTCGATTGCAAGCTGATACTGGCTGAAATGGTAAATAAAGCACTGGAACCATTCCGCGAGAGGCGGGCTGAAATTGCTCAAAAGCCAGCGTATATCAATGAGGTGCTCAGCGATGGTGCCAATCGTGCCCAGGCTATAGCACGGGAAACCATCAAAGAGGTCAAACAGAATATGGGGCTGCTATGACATCCCTACCACTCTCCGTAAGCGGCAATAATGCCCTCGACGTAGCTACTATAGCAGCGAGGAACGCCGGGGAAATTCTCAAAGCCCGTTTTCGAGAGCAAACTCAGGTACGTTACAAGGGGCGGGCCAATATCGTCACCGATACCGACCTGCAGGCAGAGCAGAGCATTATATCGTTACTTCAAACCGAATACCCCGATCACGGCATCCTCTCCGAGGAATCGGAGCCTATACAGGCTGCTGCCGGGTACACCTGGATACTCGATCCTCTTGACGGCACAAACAACTATTCCTTCGGCATACCCTTTTTCTCAACTGTCATTGCCCTGGTACATGGCGAGGACGTCCTGCTGGGAATAATCTATGACCCGCTGCGGGACGAGCTTTTTCATGCTGTAAAAGGCAAAGGGGCATTTCTCAACGGTACTCCTATCTCTGTTACCAGCAAGACATTGGTTACGGAGGCGCTCATCGGCCTCGACCTGGGGTATGTCGAGGAGAAGGGGCGAAGTATACTCGAATTCATCAGCGGCCTCTGGCCGAATATGTACGCTTTCAGGATTATGGGCTCGGCTGCCCTGGGGATGGCCTACGCCGCCTGCGGCCGGCTGGACCTCTACTTCCACCTGCTGTTGTATCCCTGGGAGCTTGCCTGCGGCCAGCTGCTGGTAGCTGAGGCTGGAGGCATCGCTACCGACTGGGAGGGGCACCCGCCAGGAATACAGGAGAACTCCGTTATCGCTTCGAACAGGGCGGTTCACGCCGATTTCCACAGGAGCGCAGCGAGGAGGAAGCCCGCCCTCCAGTCGGTCAGGAAGTGGTAATCGTCCTCCGAAAGGCCGTTAAACGCCACGGGGATGAAGCTGGTGATACCGGCGAATCCCTCCTCCTCG
>JAXHUK010000031.1:0-2423 GCA_034189725.1 Chloroflexota bacterium
ACCAAAAACAGGGTGATTCCTTCATCTGATTTCGCCAGAGCCTTGGTTCTCGCCGCACAAATAATGTAGTCAGCGACGTGAGCATAGGGGACGAGGAGCTTCGTGCCATTGAGTACATAGTTTTCGATCTCCTCTTTTGCAGTGGTTGTTACTCCCTCTGCAGTAACATCGGCATTCAACTCGAATGTAGCTGTGGTCATGATCAGCTTTCCATTGGCTATCTTGGGCAAGAGGTCGCGCTTCTGTTCGTCACTTCCTGCAATGAGTAGGGGGAGAGCGCCGAGAACTACCGTTGAGAAGAACGGACCGGGGAGAACAGCTCGCCCCATCTCCTCAAGAAGAATAATCAAATCAAAGAAGCTTTGACCGGTACCATCATATTCATCGGGTATGACCAAGCCCATCCAACCCAGGTCTGCCATTTTCTGCCAGAGTTCCTGTGGATAACCCCTCTCATCCTGCTCTGCATCTCGCACTACAGCCGGTGGGCATTCATTCGCTAAAAAATCATGAGCTGATTTCCTCAGCATCTCCTGTTCTTCAGTGAAACTAAGTTCCATTTAATTCCTCCTTTTAATTCTGGCCACGAGATTGGTTCTGAATTCCGATATGACCTGCTATTCTCGTTACCTGGGCAGTCCCAGTGCCATCTGCGATACGATATTCCTCTGGACTTCGTTGACACCACCAGCGACGCACATAATGTAACTGGCGAGGTAGTTGGCTTGCAGACACCCTTGCAGTTTGGCCCACTTCGAGCCTGGTGTCAACTGGCCATACGGCCCCAGTATTTGCATGCCCAGGTTGGCAAGGCGAACACCAGCCTCACTGACGAAGAACTTTGCGATGGAGGCATCTACAGCAGCCGTAGCCATTTGCTCTGTGACCTCCGCCCAGATAATCTTGAGACCTAACATGCGGCAGACTTCGAGTTCAACAGCAGCGTTTGCCAACCTGTGCTGAATAAGGGGATCCTTGGCAAGGTGCTTGCCGCCGTAGTTCGTTTCTTTGGCGTATTTCACCAATTCGTCCAGAATTCGGCGCGGTACACCGATGTTGGCGACGCCACCTCTTTCGAAGTTCAGCGACATCATGACATGATACCAACCCCGGTTTTCCTCTCCCACCAGGTTAGTGACCGGAACATGCACATCATCAAAGAATGTCTGATTGACGACGTGGAAACCAGCTACGTCGTAGAGGGGCCTGATGCTAATACCAGGAGACTTCATATCAACGATGATCAGGCTCAGTCCTCTATGCCGGGGAGCATTGGGATCGGTCCTGGCCAGTAGCCAGTTCCACCGTGCGCGGTGTGACAGGCTGTTCCATATCTTTCCCCCGTTGATTACGTACTCATCGCCTACCTTCACTGCCGTAGTGCTCAGGTTGGCGAGGTCACTGCCAGCGTCTGGTTCGCTATATCCGGTGCACCACACGCCGTCTGCCGAGCCGGATGCGATCAACGGCAGGTATTTCTTCTTCTGTTCCTCAGTTCCAAAAACCTGGAGGGAAGGCCCAACCCAACTCGTGCCTCCTGCGCCCATCCCCACGCCTGGTATTCCCCAATATGACGTTTCCTCATTAAATACCAGGTTTGTGGTAGGCGGTGAAGCCATGCCACCGTATTCCTTGGGCCAGTGCATGGTGAGCCAGCCCTTAGCTGCTAACTTCTGTGATATTGTGAGCGCGAAATCGAAGTGCTGTTCCTCAAAGAATAGGCCGAGACTCAGCCAATCTGGAGGTAATTCCTGTTTCGCAAACTCGGCAATCTCTTTCTTTAGTGCTTCTTCCTGTTCGCTGAAGCTAAAATCCATCTTTGACCTCCTATTTTTGTTTACTGTGTTGCCTTATTTCACGAACATACCTGATTTCTATCTGATATAAGGTAACACCTTACCTCCCGTTTGTACACGTAGGACCAGTTCGTAGCGATGCTGTATTCCCTTTTGTCTCCCTTTCTTCCAGAGGGTGCGTTGAGTGTACTCCATGCAGAGATAGCAATTCCTCTGTGTCGGTTCCACTCGAAGATGGTTCTTACATAGGCGCTCCTTTCAGGTTGTAGCTGTATTGATTATTATCGGTGAGCTAAAGGCCTAACTCCTGTGCTATTTTCTCGAGATGGTATGGCGTATTCCCGTAGACGAACTCTCCCACCTTGGCGCGGCGGGTGTAGAATCCGAGATCGTAATCATGGGTAATGCCGATACCGGCATGAGTTTGCTGTGCTTCGACACAGACGCGGCGAGAGGCGTCGTTGACCCAGGCCTTGGCGAACGAGGCCTCTTTGGAGCAGGGTAGCCCTTCGCTTATCGTCCAGGCTGCCTGGTAGACGATGTATTTGGCGGCCTCGGTGTCGGTCATCTGATCGGCGCACCTGTGCTTGATCACCTGGAAAACACCGATGGGAGTTCCGAACTGGA
>JAXHUK010000032.1:0-4889 GCA_034189725.1 Chloroflexota bacterium
GCCTGAGTTGTCCATTGAGGAAAGGTGAAATGGGTAGGATCGAGTCTCCTGCCTCGATTCCCGGCGGGTCGGGAGACCCGCCGCTACCTGCGGTGAACGTTGGCCTTAAGTGTCGTTGCGAGGAGCCCGGTGGAACCGGGTGACGAAGCAATCTCAGTTCTGGGGGGAGATTGCCGCGCTACGCTCGCAATGACACGATGGCGTTTTGTGGTATCAAGCAGAGCCAGTTGTCCACCAACCGACCTTATACCAATTGCGAGAACCCTTTGTGACGCTTATAATAATACATTACAATTCGAAGATACCGTTGAGATAATTGTTGCGGTGTGTAGCGTTTCTTGAACATAGCAAATCGCTGAGTTGCATCTCTAGGAGGGATACAAATGAATGAAATTCTGGAAAAAGCACGAGAATATTGGATAAATGCTGGAACGCAAGGGCTGGCTCATTTCCGGGCGGCAGAAGTCGCTGAAAGGAGAGGCAGGCAAATAGGAGTACCAAGTGTTATCATATCCGCGGTGGTGGCAACATCAATATTCTCTACCCTTGGTGAGAGCATCGATATTCGCTGGAGAATTGCAACCGGCGCTGTTGCTCTGCTGGCGGCTGTACTGGCTGCATTACAAGCATTCCTGAGCTACGGTGATAGGGCAGAGAAACACAAAGCTGCAGGTGCAAACTATCGAAGCATGAGATTGGAGCTCGACGTTTTCCTGCTGAAGTATTCGGCTCGACAACAATGCGATCACGACGAGGCACTTACAGAGTTAGAAAGAATATCTGAAAGGCTTGGCTCTTTAGCCGCCAATTCCCCCACATTGACAGAGAAAATCTATGTTCAAGGCAGGCGTGAGTTCGTCCAAAGGCATGGCCTGGATAATAAAACGTAGCTACTATGTCATGGTGGGCTCAGGATCGAGTCTCCCGACGAGATACCTGGCGGGTCGGAAGACCCACCGCTATCCTAAACCTGAGGGGCGTAGGTAAATTCATGAAGAACTGCATCCCTGGGGTAAACATAACGCCAGAAACACTGGCGGGAGCGAATGGGAGTCGAACCCACCAAGGACACTCTTAATGCCCCTCAACGGATTTGAAGTCCGCGGAGCCCACCGGGACCCAACCGCTCCCTCATGATACAACTTAAGCTAGTATAAATCACCGCGCTGCTTAGCGCAATCACCGCTTTGACCTCGATGCGTAAGGCTACTCGACGAGAGCTTTGTGAAGAGCGCTATATTGTATAAAGAACAACGGAACATTCCGAATCTGCAGGTGTAGTACCTCAGCTTCGGAAGCCCCGTTTGTTGAATGGTTTATAGTTAGTATTTCGAAAGATGATTATTATTTCTATCTTCTGCTCAAATAGAGCACAGTGGTCAGCGCAGCAAAGTATGGCATTGCGGCGAGCGTGAGTATGTCCCCCAGCACGGGGATGAATGAGAAGAGCGATATAATGATCCCGATACCGATCATTGCCAGGAAGATGAGGATGGCATCGCCTAAATTATCCCGTACGACCCTGTAACTTCTTCCGAATGCGCTTATCGGGCCCTCGTTATCAATCATAATTGCCTGTGCGATAAGGAAGAAGAGGAATAACGCGATGAGTCCGGGTATGACAAGGAGAAGTGAACCAATAAAGACGATTATTCCATAGAGTATGGATGCGAGTAGCAGCGGGAGAAACTTGCTCAGTGCTGCTTTCCAACCCCGTGACAGCAGGGCGCTGCCCTTTTCTTCAGAGGCCCCTGCTACCATCTCTATCATCATTCCCTCTGAGAGAATGCCCAGAATAATACTCACTATCGTTAAAATACCAGCGCTCAAAAGGAGGCTACCGAAGTCCCTGAAAGGCATGCCTCCGAACACTACTGGTTCAGCAAACCAGCCAATTTGGGACGTGATAAGTGACCAAACAAAGAGAAGCAGCGCTGGCACCAGTATGATGGGATTACGTATGCAAATATTCCATGCTTTAGAGAACATCTCACCGATCGATATTCTTTCCATGGCAGAGCCTGTTGCCAATCGTGCTCCTGTTGAGACCGCTGATGCCTCGGTGTAGCCACCGGCATCGCTCGATGATGTAGCTTCGAGTAGCTTTTGAAGCTCTGATATTTTAGACTGTGTCTTCTCTATCGTATCCTTTGCTTTTTGTGCAGCCTTGCGATATGTGTCTTCTGTGAGCTCTCCCACTTTAAATCTGACTTCAAGATTTTCTAACTCCTGGTTGTAACTGCTTAACTCCCTTTGCTTCGCTTTTAGCTCTGTATTTATTTCATCCTTTATCTTCTCTATCTCGGTACTTGCCTCAACGAGCTTCTGGGCATAATCATTCTTCATGGACTGGTATTGAGCGTCATCAAGGGTTCCTTCTTGCTTGAGATTCTCCAGATTAGAAAGCAACCTTTCCGCCTGTTCTTTTCTGGAGAAAGCTTCCCGGAGTTTATTCAATCGTTTGTCCCCCTTTCCAGTAATTGAATGATAACGGTAGCAATGGTGTTTGTCATCTGTTGTGCAGGCGCACGAGTCCTGCGATATCTGAAGGGGTAGACAAACATATTTGACATAAAGGGAAAATGCCTGCGATGTCGAGAAAACATAAGCCACTACAGATAACTTCAGGAGTTCCTGAAAGTATCTGTAGTGGCACGTATGGCGATTTATCCAAGACGGCACCTGTTAGATTTATTAGCCGATAACAGCGAGGACGTTGCCCTTTTTCACTGAAGCTCCAGCAGCGTAGTTTACCGCTTTGACCACTCCGTCAACAGGAGATGGGATGGCATTTTCCATTTTCATCGCTTCTAATATAGCTACGGTATCGCCGGACTTCACCTGATCACCAACAGTAACCAGGTAACGAATTACTATCCCGGGCATAGGGACTATTACAGGCGTACCCTCTGTAGTAGCGGCTGCTGGTGCAGCTTCGGGTGCTTTTGCAGGCGTAACTGGAGCCTGTGGACTGGGTGCCGTTTGCACGGGACGGGGAGGAGCGCTGGTAATCGCACCTCTGACAGTTGCAGCATCGGCTGGCTCTAACTCTACATTGAAGTATTCTCCGTTGACGAAAACGCTAAACGCTCTAATGCCTGGAAGGGGGGGATCAGTAACTTTCCCTTCTACCTTCTCGACAAGCTTACCTTCCTTGGCCTTGGCGATAAGCTCATCCTCTCTCTTGATATCTTCCAGCGTTTTGGGTTTTACTTCGTCCGGCACTGGCTCCAGGCCGTACTTCCAGCGCAGGAACCTCATCCCGGTCTGAGGATAGAGAGCATAGATGAGCACGTCTCCGATATCGCGAGCGACATCCTTGGTTGCCTCTTTGGCCTTTTCCATCTCAGGTTCCAGGGTGTCGGCAGCACGCACGGTAATCGGAGTTTCACCTTTTTCATAACCCTTGAGCACTAACTTCTGCACCTCCGGATCGATGGGAGCAGGAGCTCGTCCGTACATCCCATACACGTAGTCCTTAACCTGACCGGAGATCATCTTATATCTACCAAAGAGGACGTTTTGTACAGCCTGGATGCCGACAATCTGGCTTGTCGGTGTTACCAGAGGCGGGTACCCGAGCTCTTTGCGGACACGCGGAAGCTCTTCATGTACCTCGTTGATCCTGTCAAGGGCATCGGCCTCCTTGAGCTGAGATACCAGGTTGGTGGTCATGCCACCAGGAACTTGATGCTTCAGTACCCCGGTGTCGATAATTGACATTTTGCTGCTATCCAGGAATGAGCGATACTTGGGGGCTATGGACTCGAAATACTCCCCTAAATCAAGTAATTTACCTAGGTCAAGCCCACAATCCCTCGGAGTACCCTGGAGGGCGGCGACTATGGGCTCGATAGCGGGCTGAGAAGAGCGCAGGGCGAACGGAGCCAATGCAGTATCGATGATATCGACACCGGCTTCAATTGCTTTAAGACAGGACATGGATGCCATGCCACTGGTGTAGTGGTTGTGCAGTTCCACCGGGATTTTGAGCGCTCCTTTCAGCGCTTTAACTAGATCATACGCATCGTAGGGAGAAAGTAATCCCGCCATATCTTTGATGCAAAGACTGTCGGCACCCATCTCCTGGAATACAATCGCTTTTTTGACGAAATAGTCGATAGTGTATACAGGCCCCCCCAGTTTGTTTTCGGTGAGGGAGAAACTGAGAGTAGCCTGAACATGCTTGCCACATTCTTTGATGGCTTTGAATGAGGCTGCAACATTGCGTTCGTCGTTCAGGGCATCGAATACTCGAAATATATCGATACCGACTTCTGCAGATTGTTCGACAAATGCCTGTACTACATCATCTGCGTAGTTGCGATACCCCACAAGGTTTTGCCCCCTAAGCAGCATTTGCAGCGGTGTATTGGGCATCAGCCTTTTGAGGATACGCACTCTCTCCCAGGGATCTTCATTGAGGAAGCGGGTACAGACGTCGAATGTCGCACCTCCCCATACCTCCATTGAGTGGAACCCCATCTTATCCATTTCTGGAGCGATGGCCTCGATATCCTCGATGCGCAGGCGTGTAGCAAAGGACGATTGATGGGCATCCCTGAATGTGGTATCACAAATCTTTACGGGATTTTTTGTCTTGGGGTTTACCCCAGCGTTTTCATTTTTCGAATTGTGCTCTTTTCTATTTGCAGACATAGTTAGGCTCTCCTTTAGAATCTCCAGGGTCTTGTAGTGCAGTTTAAGCGTTATACTGGCATATTTCCGTGTTTCTTCGGAGGTCTGCTCTCACGCTTGGTGGCCAGAAACTCCAGTGCATTGATTACCTTATGACGGGAATCGCTGGGCTTAATGACCTCGTCTACCAGACCACGAGATGCAGCTATGTAGGGATTATAGAGCAAGTCGCGATATTCTTCAATGCTCTG
>JAXHUK010000033.1:0-23948 GCA_034189725.1 Chloroflexota bacterium
CTCAGCACCGACCTCAGCGATATCCTTTTCGGAACTCCGGGACCGGTAGCTGCCAACTCTAACTTCGGCACCCTAAGCAAGGACGAGGTAAACGTGGTCATACACGGTCACGAGCCAAGCCTCTCCGAGCTTATTGTAGCAGCAGCCAACGATCCCGAAATAGTCGAGTATGCCAAGTCCAAGGGAGCCAAGGGGGTAAACCTGTCTGGTATTTGCTGCACCGCCAACGAAATCCTCATGAGACAGGGAGTGCCTCTCTTAGGCAACTTCCTCTCCCAGGAGTTGGCCATCCTCACCGGAGCAATCGATGCCATGGTAGTAGACATTCAGTGCATCATGCAGGGTATAGTGGAGGTAGCTGAGAACTATCACACCAAGATCATCAGCACATCTCCCAAAGCCAAGCTCAAAGGGGCCATGCACATAGAGTTCAACGAACATGAAGCCATGGAGATAGCCAAGACCATTCTCCGCACTGCAATCGATAACTATCCCAACCGCGGAAAGGTCAACATCCCTGATCTACAGGATAGGCTGATCGCTGGCTTCTCCCATGAGTACATTTCCTACATGATGGGAGGCACCCTGCGCGAGTCATTCAGGCCGCTCAACGACGCCATTATGGCAGGACGCATACGGGGCGCTGCCGGTGTAGTTGGCTGCAACAATCCCAGGGTAACCCATGACGACCCACACCTTTATATCGTGAAGGAACTAATCAAGAACGATGTGCTGGTAGTAACCACAGGGTGTAATGCTATCGCCTGTGCCAAGCAAGGATTACTTACACCGGAGGTTATGGATCATTGTGGCCCAGGGCTGAGAGAGGTCTGCCAAACGATAGGTATTCCGCCAGTACTGCACATGGGTTCCTGCGTCGATAACACCCGTATCCTCACCGTTGTTGCCCAAAGTGCCACAGAGGGAGGCTTGGGTGAGGACATCGGAGACCTTCCGGTGGCAGGATTCGCCCCAGAGTGGATGTCGGAGAAGGCGATCTCCATCGGGATTTACTTCGTTGCATCCGGTGTTACCACCTGGATGGGTGTCGGCTCACCAGTCGCTGGCTCCGAGGATGTCGTCAAGATGATCACCGAGGGCTGGAAAGAAAAGGTGGGCGCGTCTTTCTACTTTGAGCAGGATCACAAGAAAGCTGTTGAAGAAGCATTGGCTCATATCGACGCCAAGCGAAAGGCGCTCAAGCTGGAAGAGTATAGTCCGACAAAATACCTGCAAAGCACAACCTACATGCCCGGTGACTACACCAGCTTTGAGAAGTTCAGAGAAGGTGCTTACTCCCTGAAGTAAGCAAAGAACCTGCATCTTATAGATAACAAAGGGCTCGGCATTAATGCCGAGCCCTTTTTCTTACCAAGAACAGCACCTTATGTAAGCCGATTCAGTCGCTCTACGATTTCCTTCGCCCCATTTATAATGTCATCCACCGCTTCCTTGACCGTAGGGATGTCATGGAGGATTCCCACAACCTGACCACAAGCGGTTAATCCCTGTGATACATCCCCGCTGCTCCAGGCTTCCCTCGCGGTAGCTCCAGCGATAAGAGGGATAAGATCATCGAGTGTAGCCCCCTGTCTTTCCCTTTCCAGAACTTCGTCTACCATTTTATTATGAAACACGCGAGTAGGATCGCCGATAGACCTCTGAGCTATAACCGTAGCCGTCTCCGCAGCTTCAACAAACGCCTTCTTGAAATTATCATGGAGAGCAATGCATTCTTTAGTCATCATAAAGCGAGTACCCATGAGCACACCCTCAGCACCGAGAGCGAGACCGGCGATGAAACCCCGGGCATCACCGAATCCACCACCACCGATAACCGGTATGTCTACCAAATCCACCGCCTGAGGCAATAACACCAACGTAGTAATTTCCTCAGCGCTGGGATGCCCTCCACATTCAAAGCCTACTATTTCCACCAGATGAACTCCCGCGCGGGCTGCAGTACGCACATCCCTGATCCGAGCGCACTTGTGCATGTGGATAACATTACCACTCCTGATGCGCTCGATATAAGGAGCAGGGCTACGCCCCGAGGTCTCTATAACTTTTACACCTTCTTCTAACGTCGTATCGATAAACTCCTCTATGCCTACCGGCATCAGCATGGGAAAGAGATTGATATTCACCCCGAAGGGCTTATCTGTAAGGCTCTTAACCTTCTTAATCTCATCCCTCAATGCATCTTTGCTCTGGAAAGAGGCCGATGGCAGAATCCCGAAGATCCCCGCATTAGCCTCGGCTGCCACCAGCTCGGCCAAGCTGAGAGCTTGCATAGTCCCAGCAATTATGGGATACTCAATCCCCAGCATCTCGGTCACCCTCGTTTTAAACATATCTTTATCCCCCTCCAAAGTTAATTGAGGTCGATTGGTTCCGGTTTGCCCAGTTTTGTGGAGAGAATAGCAACAATGAAGAGGCCAGTCAAGTACGTGGAGTATGCTACAAGTGGCTTTATCAACTTTGAGCACCCCGCTAGTCAAACACTATTCCATGTTCCTTGAGGCTGACACAGCGCTGCTGACTGATGATGAGGTGGTCGAGTACTTCGATGTCGAGGAGTTTCCCCGCCTGTATGATCTGCTCCGTTATCGCGATGTCCTCGGGGCTGGGGGTTGGATCGCCCGAAGGATGATTATGCACTACGACCAAAGCGGGACAATTCTGACGTACTGCTTCCCTGAATAGCTCGCCAACCTTGATATATGACGTGTTGACACTACCCCGGTAGAGGTGTGGTATGGCCATCACCTGGTTCCTGGTATTAAGCAGTACGAGGCGTAACTCTTCTTGCTCCAAGAACGCCATCTCAGCTTGCAGCAAGTTTGCTACATCCGCAGGTGACTTGATCACTGCCCGCTCATCAGGTTGAGTGGACAACAATCGTCGTCCCAGCTCTATCGCAGCCTTTATTTGAGCTGCTTTGGCTTCACCTAAACCATACTGCTGGCAGAGTTCTCTGAAATCAGCCCTGGCTAACCCACCAAGACCTCCGAACCGTGCAATCAACCTCGTTGATAGATTGAGCACACTTTCAGCCCTGGTACCAGTACGTAGTATGATAGCCAGGAGCTCAGCATTAGACAAAGAAGCAGCTCCATATCCCTTGAGCCGCTCTCGTGGGCGTTCTTGGGCGGGCAATTCACGTATGAGAGGTTGGTACTCCACAGTCCCCGTACGACCCATGGCAACCTCCACTATGTCAAAGATCACCGCAAAGGCAATGGCCGGAATCCGCTTATGCTGACAACCAATCCACACACACAAACAACAGCGATACTTACCAAGTCATAGCCTCTGCGGTGATGAGCTACCTCTATTGGGTAAAAGAGCAAAAACTACTTGATTTCGATCTTAGCACCGGAAGACTCAAGCTTCTCTTTAAGAGCAGCCGCCTCAGCCTTATTCACGCCTTCCTTTACCGGCTTAGGGGCACTCTCCACTAACTCCTTAGCCTCTTTCAAACCAAGCGTGGTTACCTCCCGCACGGCCTTTATCACGCTTATCTTGTTCTCCCCTATCTCTTTCAGTATCACACTGAATTCTGTCTGCTCTTCCTCATCCGCTGCGGACGGAGCAGCTTCGGCAGCACCAGCAGCAGGGGCTGCAGCTACAACTGGGGCTGCAGCAGTAACCCCAAATGTCTCTTCCAGTGCTTTTACCAGTTCTGATAGCTCAAGAACGGTCATCTCTTTAATAGCCGCAATCACATCATCCTTACTCATTGACTTCGTCTCCTTTTTCGCACTACTTGCACGTTTCTTAGTCGCTTTTTCTTCCTCTGCAACTGCCCCAACAGCATCATCCTTCTGCTCCTCGGGGGCCTCGTTAGTCGTCATTTCCTCACTGGCCATTCGTCATTCCTCCTAGTTGTTGAATTCTGCCATTAAGCACCGTAGTAAGACCACGAAGGTTAGCATTGAGCACATTTTGCAGATTCGCAATTGGGCTTTGCAGTAATCCCAGCAACTTAGCCCTTATGATATCCACCGGAGGTAACACAGCGATGTCATTAACAGCACTCGCCTCAACTACCCGATCATCAAGAAGACCACCCTTAATGCTGAAGGTAGTCTTCGAAGCCCGCCTGTAATCAACCAGTGTTTTGGCTAATTGAGTGATTTCCTCATTACTGAATGCAAGCGCCGTCGGCCCTGTAAGCAATTGAATGAGCTTTTCCTTACCAGCGTTCTCAGCAGCGAGTTTAGCCAGAGTGTTTTTTGTCACATGGTACTCAGTATCGATATTTCGCAACTGCCGTCTCAGTTCTGATATCTCGTCTACCGAAAGCCCGCGGTAATCAGTGACGACTATATACTTGTAACGGGAGAGCAGTTCCGTCAGTTGTTCCACAATCTGGAGCTTCCTTGTAGTAGTCATCCCTATCTAACCTCCTATAAAAAAAGAGCCCTTTGTGCCCGCACGCAAGGACCCCTTGATTCAAGAAGAACTGCCTGGGCAGGCACAGTTTTAAGCCAGTATGGCACCTGCTGTCTTCAGCACTATTCAACTGGTACCGTTAGTATCATATATCGACGCCTTTCGAGCCTGCAGCACAGCCCCGACAACGGCATCTTGCTTCCCTCTTAAAAATTGTCTCTGAACCACTCCTTGTTGCCCCTACCGATAGGAGACAACAATCTCGCTCTATAACCACCTATTGCCATGAAGTCGGCAAGGCAAGAGTTGGCATCAGATCGAGCTTAATCCCCGGCCCCATTGAAGTCGCCAGTGAAATACTTCTGATATACTGACCTTTAGCGCCGCTCGGTTTTGCCTTGACAACAGCATCAACTATCGCAGCGAGGTTTTCAAGCAATTTATCGTCATCGAAGCTAAGCTTCCCCATTGCCGTATGGATTATAGCAGTTTTATCCAACTTGAACTCAGCTCGGCCTTTCCGCGCTTCTCCAACAAGCCGAGACAACTCGCTAGCTTGTGCGACAGTACCTGATTTAGGATTCGGCATCAGTCCTCGCCTGCCTAATATTTTACCCAACTTGCCGATTTTCGGCATCATATCCGGTGTCGCAATTGCGACATCGAATTCGAGCCACCCACCTTCTATCTTCTTGATCAATTCATCGCCACCGACGTGATCAGCCCCGGCATCTTGAGCAAACTTCTCCGCTTCACCCTGAGCAAAGACCAAAACGCGAACCGCTTTACCCAGCCCATTGGGGAGAAGAGCTACTCCACGAACTTGCTGGTCGGCATGGCGAGGATCAACCCCCATACGCAGGTGAACTTCAACCGTTTCATCAAACTTTGCATAGGACATCTGCCTGGCAAGTTGAAGCGCTTCACGAGGCTCATATACACTAGTAGAGTCTACCTTGCTTCCAGCTTCCTTATACTGTTTACCGTGCTTAACCATGTAACTCCCCATTTGTGATCTCAATACCCATGCTTCGTGCCGTTCCCTCCACCATCTTCATCGCCCCATTGAGATCAATAGCATTCAGATCCTTGTACTTAAGTTCGGCAATTTCACGAACCTTTTCGCGGGAAAGGCTACCGATTTTATTCCTCAAGGGATTACTACTTCCCTTATCCACGCCCATTGCCTTCTTGATTAAATCAGTCGCGGGAGGCGTTTTGGTTACAAACGTGAATGAACGATCCTCAAAAACTGTTATCTCAACAGGAACAATTGAGCCTGCTTGTGACGCAGTCTGATCGTTGTAATCCTTACAGAATGCCATTATGTTAACCCCATGCTGTCCCAATGCAGGCCCCACGGGTGGCGCTGGTGTGGCCTTGCCCGCCTCAATTTGAAGCTTCACTATTGCTTTAACTTTCTTTGCCATTTTTTTACCTACTTAGCTGCTATTTTCTATCCCGCTGTAGATTACAACCTCTCTACCTGCAGAAAATCCAGTTCGACTGGAGTCTCTCGTCCAAAAAAGGAAAGCATAACTCTAACCTTGCCCTTTTCCTCATTGATCTCATCAACAACACCAACGAAATCAATGAAAGGCCCATCAATTATGCGAACACTCTGCCCGCCCGAAAAACCAACCTTAACCCTGGATGTTTTCGCCTCCATTTGCTGCAAAACATTCTGAATATCAGGTTCATCTAAAGGCACAGGCTCGATCTTACCTTTATCATCCTGACTACTGACGATTCCGGTAACGCCAGGGGTATTTCGTACCACATGCCAGCTTTCCTCATCCATAGCCATCTCGACCAGGATATATCCAGGAAATATCTTGCGGGCTACAGTACGCCGCTGACCATCCTTTATCTCGATTTCGTCTTCTGTCGGCACCACAACGCGGAAGATCTTATCCCCCATGTCCATAGACTCTATGCGGTGCTCCAGATTCGTCTTGACCCGGTCCTCATATCCCGAGTAGGTATGAATAACATACCAATTTCCTTTACTCTGTTCCACAGAGGGCCTTCCCATTATCACCAGATTATTATCAAAGATTCAATAAAACAACCAATGCGAGGCTACCATACCACTACCCGGTCGTATGTCATAGCCCCGCTCTTGGGAGTACTATCTGAGTAACACCATGTTCATTAACTCGGAGAATCCGAAATCTATTGCCCACAGCGCAATAGCCATTATCACAGTTACTACGATCACTATAGTAGTTAAATAGGTAGCTTCTTGCCTTGTGGGCCAAACCACCTTCCGTAACTCAGCTACAGTTTCGCGAACGAACTTGAATCTCTGTTTGCCCGGTTGCTTTGTTGAAACCTGACGAGTCAATTCACTCCCGATACTTTTCTTATTTCGTCTCTCTATGTGCCGTATGAACCCTGCAGCGAGGACAGTACTTGGTCAACTCCAGCCTGCCTGGATCGTTCCTCTTGTTTTTATTGGTAGTATACGTCCTCTCTTTACACTGGGTACATGCAAGATGAATTATTATTCGTGCTTCAGCTTTTTTTGCCATTTTCTTATTCTGTTACAGATGTGACTAAACCGGCTCCTACAGTTCTGCCACCTTCTCTAATTGCAAACCTCAGCCCCCCTTCCATAGCTACAGGAACCATCAGTTTAACCTTCATATTTACGTTATCGCCTGGCATCGCCATCTCTACTCCGCTGGGAAGTTCGATAGTGCCAGTGACATCCATAGTCCCGATAAAGAACTGTGGCCTGTACCCGTTGAAGAACGGAGTATGGCGGCCACCTTCTTCTTTAGTCAATACATATACCTCAGCTGAAAAATCAGTATGAGGTTTAATCGACCCAACTTGGGCCAGTACCTGGCCACGCTCGACATCATCGCGCTCCACGCCTCTCAACAAACATCCTATGGCATCTCCGGGATATCCCTCATCCAACATTTTGTGGAACATTTCTACACCAGTGACCACCGTCTTCCTTGTTTCCTTCATCCCAATTATCTCTACCTCTTGCCCCACCTTTACAATACCACGATCCACTCTACCGGTGACCACAGTACCCCGCCCCTTAATGCCAAACACATCCTCAATCTGCATAAGAAACGGCTTATCTGAAGGGCGCTCAGGCAGTGGTATGTAGCTGTCCACAGACTCCATGAGCTCCAGGATTTTACCACACCACTCACAATCTCTCTTGCCACACCCACACTCCAGAGCCTTGAGAGCGCTCACGCGTATGATGGGCACCTCATCACCAGGGAAATGATACTTGGGAAGCAGCTCTTCCCGTAGCTCAAGCTCAGTGACCTCAAGCAGGTCGGGATCATCTACCATGTCTACTTTGTTCAAGGCAATAACCAGTGCGGGAACCTCTACCTGATAGGCAAGCAAAAGATGCTCCCTGGTCTGAGGCATTACCCCATCGTCAGCGGCTACCACTAGTATAGCCCCATCCATCTGGGCGGCACCCGTAATCATATTCTTAATATAGTCAGCATGTCCCGGACAATCCACATGAGCATAGTGGCGGTTCTCAGTTTCATACTCAATGTGAGCGATAGCAATAGTGAGTCCTCTCGCCTTCTCCTCAGGAGCATTATCAATAGAATCAAAGGGACGGTACTCGGTGTGACCTGCGGCAGCAAGAACCTTTGTAATGGCTGCAGTCAACGTCGTTTTACCGTGATCAACATGCCCGATTGTGCCTACATTGACGTGAGGCTTAGTGCGCTCAAAAACCTTCTTTGCCATGTAATTTCCTCCCAACAGGTTATTAGTATCAGCTTTATAATATAAACTGGAGCCCACAACCAGATTTGAACTGGTGACCCCGTTCTTACCAAGAACGTGCTCTACCACTGAGCTATGTGGGCGAGCTAGTGGTGGAGGGGGTAGGATTCGAACCTACGTAGCCTGTCAGGCGGCAGATTTACAGTCTGCTGGTATTAGCCGCTCACCCACCCCTCCGCTCTCAGCGCAGAGCCCGAGAGCGGATTCGAACCGCTACCCTACCGATTACAAGTCGGTTGCGCTGCCGTTGCGCCACTCGGGCCTTCCCCGACCCTTTCCAGCCTTAGCCTATTTAGTATAAAAACAAAAGAAACCAAAGTCAAGGCTATAAATACCTCCGAATCTGTGAATTGATTTCGAGGTTCCCCACGGAATATGATTTTGGAGTACTGATGACGAGTCTCAGCATCCCATGGGAAATACACGGAGGTTGAGAGCGCTTTTCGACATCGTGAAATGCCTGACCGCCTACTCTGCCAGTGATTTTTGTTCCATAGTGCTTTCAGGCCCTTCTTGCTGACGCTCTTTCACGACAATCAATCTGGCGATTTTATTACCCTCTATCTGAGAGACAACAAATCTCAAGCCATTGTATTCTGTCTGCTCACCCTCTTTTGGTAGATGTCCAAACAAATTGAGTGCGAAACCACCGATGGTTTTGTAGTCCCCCTCCGGGATATTGAGTTCCAACTTCTCATTTACTTCATCGATACGTATGCTGCCATGAATTTTATAGGTGCTTTCTCCAACTTTCTTGATAGAGGTTTTCACCCCCACAATATCTTCTTCAATCTCACCCACAATCTCTTCAATCAATTGGTCGATGCTTACTATACCAGAACAGCCTCCATATTCATCGACAACAACAGCCATAGCATACCCCTCATCCCTCATATCATTGAAAAGTTCGCCTACGGTCTTGGTCTCTGGTATCAGGTAAACCGGACGCACGAGTCCTGTCACAGATTCTTGATGCTTTACACTCCCCTGGGCGAGTGCTATGAGCACGTCGCGTATTGCTATCATCCCTGTAACAGTATCATAGTTATCCTTATAGACGGGATAACGCTGAGCTGGTGATTGCGCGTATAATGCCAGGAAATCGGTCATAGTCATGCCATCCTCAACCCATATCGCCTCAGCACGCAGAGTCATTATTTCACGCACCTGGCGTTCCCCTAAATCAACAACGCTGTGTAACATCCTCGCTGAATGTTGATCTACGACTCCCTCCTCCTCACCAATAGAGATCAAGGCACTTATTTCTTCCCTGCTTATAAGTGCCTTGGGCATAGTACTGCTGCGTGCAACAGTCTTGGTGATCCAACTCAGGGCACTAATTGCTGGACCGAGCAATTTCATAATAATCTCTATCGACCCAACGTAAAGAAGCGACATCCTCTCTGGATGCTGAGCGGCATAGGTCTTCGGTACTACCTTGGCGAAAACAAGCAGCAGTAATGCTATAACCACTACTGCAACAGGTGTTCCAACACCTTCTCCAAGAAGAGCTACAACAAACAGTGTACCAAGCGAAACAACAATGGTTTCTGCGAAGCTGATACCTGTGAGCACAGTGGAGAGAAATCGCTCAGGTTGTTCCATGATCTTCGCTACTCGATCAGCACCGGGCACCTGCTCCTCCTGCATTTGCTTGAGCTTTATTCGTTGCAACTTGATAAATCCGATTTCAGCACTGGAAAAGAACGCACAGATCACCAGAAAAAGGAGTGAAAGCAACAGGTACACTGCCTCTAAACCGCTCATAGTCACCCTCCCCCATAATTTATACTACATTCAAATCAATTGTAAATTAAATGCATAACAGAATAAAAATCCACTCGATGATGCTCCATACCTTACTATAAGATACTACCCGTTCTGTGTAAATATCGGTCAATCTATCGTACGAGTGTGAACACTATAATTCAAAATAGTGCTGGATTGCGCTTTCCAATAATTTAAGCTATCCTAAAAGAAGAAGGTCGGAATTATTACTCATTCTTCACAACCTCATGGTAGTGCCACGAAACCGATTTTGCGGCATACTTACGTGTAGGATTTGTCAAGGGGTTATCGATCTGATATACTAATGGATTATAGTGATTATACACTAGTTCGCTACGCGGAAGTCAATTGCACAAGGTTGCAAACTATATCGAGCAGGCAGTGTGGCGGCAGGGAGTCCTCTCGGAATCCATAAACTCCTCAGAATATCAAAGGGAAAGGTGTTGCCATGAAACTATGGAGAACGCCGTTCGATCAGGCGGAAAAGGCTACCAAGCCAGGAAAAATACTGATCAGCAAGGAAAGGTGTAAGGGTTGCGAATACTGCGTTGACTTCTGTCCCAGGGGAGTACTGATGATGACCGATGAGTTAAATCCTAAAGGCTATGCCCTTGTTGCTGCAGTCAAAGAGGACTTGTGCTTAAGTTGCGGTTTATGTGCCATGCTTTGCCCGGAATTCGCTATCTACGTAATCTCGAACAATAACGAAATTTAATGGGGCTTGTTTATGACTGAAAATGGAAGTCTCTGTGGAACTTTTTTTATGAATGGTGATCTTGCCTGTGCCGAGGGGGCTATCAGTGCAGGGTGCCGTTTCTTCGCCGGTTATCCCATCACTCCTGCCACCGAAGTGGCTGAGAGGATGAGCGAGCGGCTCCCCCATGTTGGCGGGGTATTTGTCCAGATGGAGGATGAAATCGCCTCTATGACAGCAATACTGGGTGCATCATGGGCAGGGGTGAAATCCATGACCTCAACTTCTGGACCTGGATTCAGTTTAATGATGGAGAATCTGGGGCTGGGAGTGATGCTGGAAACTCCTTGCGTCATAGTTAATATTCAGCGCGCAGGCCCATCTACTGGCTTGCCTACCCTGGTAGCACAAGGAGACATGATGCAGGCTCGATGGGGTTCTCATGGTAGCTACGAGATCATCTCGCTCGTTCCCAGTTCACCCCAGGAAGCCTTTGACCTCACCATCACAGCATTCAACCTGTCAGAAAAGTATCGTATTCCGGTACTTATCATGTCAGATGAGGCTGTGGGGCACATGAGTGAGAAAGTAGTAATACCAGAGATACCACCCGAGAATCTTGTGAGCCGAAGGCGACCCGATGTGGCGCCGGGGCACTATAAGCCTTTTGAAACCAACGGTGATCTGGTTCCTCCCATGGCTATAGCCGGCGAGGGATACCGCTTTCACGTCACGGGCCTCACCCATGATGAGCGAGGCTACCCTGTAATGACTGCGGAGGCTCAAGATAAGCTAGTACGTCGGCTAGTGGATAAAATCAGGCTTAATAAAAAAGATATTTTAATGTATGAAGAAATAGGTGTCGAAGATGCCGAGGTCATAATCTGTGCCTACGGGATCACTACCCGAATAGCTCGTCTTGTGGTCCAGCAAGCACGAACCGAGGGCATCAGAGCTGGCCTGTTACGGTTGATAACAGTATGGCCATTCGCTGAGGAACGCGTTAGAGAGCTTGCGCAGCAGGTCAAGGGATTTGTTGTTCCTGAGATAAACTATGGCCAGGTTGTGCTGGAGGTAGAGCGGTGTGCTGCAGGCAACGCGCAAACATTGCTCGTACCGCATATGGGAGGCGGTGTACACCAGCCTGAAACAATCCTGAAAGCTGTAAGGGAAGTGGTGCAATGACAATCATACCAACAGTAGAAGAAAATGCAATAGATTCATTCCTCAGATTGGACAGAATGCCGCATATCTGGTGCGCTGGTTGCGGTATAGGCCCAGCGGTAGGCTGCTTCATCAGAGCTATTGAGCGAGCCAGTGTCGATCCTGATAAAGTAGCGCTCGTTTCAGGTATAGGTTGTGCTGGTAGAGCGGCTGGTTATGTAAGATTGGACTCGTTCCACACAACGCATGGTCGCCCTATCCCCTTTGCAGCCGGGCTGAAACTAGGTAATCCCGAATTGAACGTGGTGGTTTTTTCCGGAGATGGTGATCTACTGGCGATAGGCGGCAATCATCTTATCCACGCTGCCCGCCGTAATATAGATATGACCGTCATCTGTATAAACAACTTCAACTACGGTATGACTGGCGGTCAGGTAGGACCCACGACTCCCATTGATGCCCGCAGCAGCACGACACCCTACGGCAACTTCGAGAGCCCATTCAACGTGCCGGAACTTGTAGCTGCAAGTGGAGCTACCTATGTGGCCAGATGGACAATACTACATGCTCACCAATTGGAATGGGCAATCGCGGAGGCGATGGTGAAGCCGGGATTCAGCTTTATTGAGGTAATAGCACCCTGTCCGGTACTCTATGGCCGCATGAACAAGCAGGCAAAAGGGCTGGATACCCTGCACACATATCAAAACAACAGTATAGTTAGAGATGGGGCAGATCCCAGGGACGTGGATATAACCCCGAACGGTCCAATCATAGTTGGCAAGTTCGTCGATAAAGAGCGTCCTACGTTCTGGGAGCACTGCCAACGAGCGGCCAAAAAGGCACAGGCTGGGAGGAAGTAATAGTTCGTCCCAGAATACATAACTTCACTATGATAACAGATTGGGGTGATGAAGCTTGGGTACAAAGGAAATAAGAATAGCAGGTTTCGGCGGACAAGGTGTCGTACTATCAGGTCAGATCATTGGACAGGCGGCTTCTATATGTGATGGGGGATTCGCTACACTCACCCAGAGCTATGGGCCAGAAGCCCGCGGTGGCTCCTGTACCGCTGAGGTAGTTATCTCGAGTGAACCTATAGGCTATCCCTATGTTCAGGACCCTGATGTAATCATTATTTTATCGCAGGAGGCATATCTTAAATACAGCAAAAGCCTTACTCCAGACACTCTGATGATTATAGACCCCGACCTGGTAAAACTTGATGAGTCTCAGGAGAAGGTCCCTCTCTCTATTCCCGCAACCCGCATGGCACGTGATATGGGGCGATCGGTTGTAGCAAACATTATCATGTTAGGTTACCTGGCAGCGGTTAGCGAACTGGTTTCTGCCGACGGTTTGAGGCAATCCGTCTTAAACTCTGTGCCCAAAGGGACCGAGGAGTTCAATACAAAGGCCTTTGATCTGGGATACAGCTACGGATCAGAGCAAAAAAAGCAAAGTGAGGGCATAAATGTCTAAAGGGGTTGCCATCATCGGGGGCAGTATAGGCGCTGCAAAGGCTGCACTCACCTTAGCCGATTTAGGCGTTGAAGTTAAGATTATCACATCCGCCCTGGCACTGGGCCTTGAGGATACACAAAGCACAACGGCCATCTCGTCAGAGGAGCAAATCGGCGTTTGGCCCTTGTTGCTTCGAGCAGCAAACCATCCCCTGGTCACCCTACACACTAACTCCAACGTCAATACGATTACAGGGAAACAGGGGAGGTTCACTCTACGAGCGACAACCAAAGCTCGCTATGTAAAGACAAACCTTTGCACAGGATGTGGGCGCTGTGCGGAAACTTGCTCGGTACAAATCCCGTTGCTCCTGAATGGCCGAAAAGTAGTTCACAGTGTCATTCACGCACCTGTTCTTGATACCAAGACAACACCTTCAGCATATTTCATAGAGAAACAGGGGCTTGCTCCCTGTCGAGTATCATGCCCCCTCGGCATCAACGTTCAGGGCTTTGTATCGTTATTGTCCAAGGGCAAAACAGATGAAGCCCTTAGCTTGATAAATGAGTCGGCACCTCTCGCTGGAGTACTCGGCCGGGTATGCACTCACCCATGCGAGGATGGGTGCAAACGAAGCGAGGTGGATAGCCCGGTATTCATTCGAGCACTTCATCGCTATGCCGCAGATAATGCACCTGCCGGAATTAACTACACACGCAAGGCACATGCAGGCTCAAGGAAGGAAAAAATAGCAATCATTGGTAGTGGCCCTGCAGGTCTTGCGACTGCCTGGGAACTTGCACGACGGGGCTATAACCCAACCATATTCGAGGCGCATGCGGTTGTCGGTGGCATGTTGGCAACAGGTGTCCCCAGATTCCGCCTCCCCCTTGAGGTACGCGAAAGGGAAGTGGAGGCAATCAAAGCCCTGGGTGTAGATATAAAAACAGGAGTAACCGTAGGTCGTGATGTAACGCTCTCCGACCTGAGAGAGCGAGAATATCGAGCCTTTTTCGTTGCCATAGGAGCCCACCAAAATAATAAACTAAATATCCCCGGTGAAGACCTCGAAGGGGTAGTCGACAGCACCTCGCTTCTTTTCGCCTTGAACCTTAAAGTCGGTGCCTCCGTAGGCTCCAACGTGGTAGTCATCGGTGGTGGCAACAGTGCGATTGACTCAGCCAGAGCTGCCAAACGACGCAGCAAGGGAACTGTACGTGTACTCTATCGGCGTACTGAGGAAGAGATGACCGCAGTACGAGAGGAAGTAGAGGATGCCATCAGAGAAGGCATATTGATAGAATACCTTACAGCACCGACAGAGATACTCGGCGATGGGAGCAAAGTTACCGGAATTCGCTGTCAGCGGATGACCCTCGGCGAGAAAGACACCGATGGTCGCCACAGGCCTGAACCGATACCGGGATCTGAGTTCACAATCGATGCCGATCATGTTGTGGCAGCAATAGGGCAACGTCCCAATCTCTCTCCATTCAATACAAGGTGGATCGAGATTGATGAAGCCGATTCCACCATCAAGGTAGACCCCTTAACCCTTGAAACATCGATACCGGGCATTTTCGCCGGTGGCGACTGTGTTACAGGGCCAAATAATGTCGTGGAAGCTGTCGCTGCTGGTCTGCGAGCAGCAGAATCAATAGACCGCCACCTGAGAGGTCGTGACCTGAGAAAAGGCCGCACTCTGGAAAAACCTCAGACCGTTGATTTCGATGTCAATGAACGGGATATCTACTACCATAAGCGAGCAAGCATGCCTGCTATTCCTCCTTCAAAAAGAATGAGCAGCTATGAGGAAACAACCCTGGGACTTCCCGATGAAGTATCGAAGCGTGAGGCAATGCGCTGTCTCAACTGCGGTTTGTGTAGCGAGTGCAAGGAATGCGAAAGGGTTTGCGAAGTTAATGCAGTATTTCACAATGATAGTGCCGAACAAGTGGATATAAATGCTCAGATCATAGCCGATTTCACATCGGACAATGCTGCAATCGATGCTTATTTGAGCAATCGTGGCATCACTCAAACAACTTCTCCGCAGTCTTCGCGATCAGGCATTTATACCGTACATCCAACAGTCAATTATAGCGGCTTAGCAGGAGAACTCTCCCAAGCTGATACAATTGCACTCGATATTTTCACAGATCTCAAACTCAAGGAAGAAACCTATCCCTCGGTCTCAGATACGTTACGGGAACTGGATACACGTTTAAATCAGATCATTCCCATAGTTGGGCCTGAAAAGGGGCAGGAGGCACGGATTGGCGTAATCCTGTGCCGTTGTGGTGGCAGCATCAGTTCCGTTATAGATTATACAGAAGTTTCCCGATGGGCATTGCAGCTTCCTGGTGTATCTATAGTACAGGAGATATCACAGGCGTGTAGTGAGGAGGATGCCCGGAGAATAGCTGCTCTTGTTGCGGAATGGGAATTGAACCGTGTAGTACTTGCAGCATGCCGTTGTTGCAACATTGATCAAGTATGCTTTAGTTGCACCGACAGACGAATGATGTGCCGGAATTATCTCAGTGACAGCTTGAACACTATCTCTAACAGAGCTGTAGAATTCGTTAATATTCGTGAACAGTGCGCCTGGGTACATGAAGATGATCCTGAGCAAGCGATAACCAAGGCTATAGACATCATATCAGCAGGAGTCTCCCGAACTGCAGCACCTCTACCCGTGGCTTCTGAGTATCGACCTGTTGAGGGAGCGGTGTTTGTGTTAGGAACAGGTCTTCCCAGCCTGGCAGCATCGAAAAACCTTATTGCCCAGGGATATTCCGTCACACTTGTCTCAGTACCTGAATTGAACGAGGACACGAACACACAAAGTCCTGCATATAGCGAAAGCAAGGCCAATCTAGTCAATCAGCTAGAAGCACAAGGTGTCCATATCAATCCTTGGCCTCGATTACTGGATTTGCACGGCTCTCCGGGCAACTATGAAATTGCCCTTAGTTACGCCTCGCAAGCTAGTCGCGTTAAGGTTGGGGCATTACTTGTGGACCTCGGAGAAATAAACAGGCAAGAGGCTGCCGTTACCACTACTATCCCCAATGACAGCCTCCTCGGCCGTATACTCGCTCGCAGAATCGGTTCAAAGCCCGAGGAATACACCTATCAAGAAGCGCTACGAGGATCGGCGATCAAAGATACCGCAGGTATCTTCATCATTTCGTCAGACAGAGATGAGGAAACTGAGGAACAGATTCAAAGAGGAGCAACCATCGCAGCCAGGGTTTCGGCATTCCTCCACAAGGGAACGACAGGGCCATTGGCCAGTGCAGTAAGTGTTAATAGCAAACTATGTCGTGGTTGTGGTAATTGCGCTACAGTATGCTCATACATTGAGATGAGAGAGCATCCCGATGGCACAGCCTACGCTTTTATTGACCAGGCACTATGTCATGGCTGTGGAGCTTGTATTCCACACTGTCCCACAGGAGCCGCAACCCAGTTAGCACAAAGCGATACGCAAATAGTGCGCACTCTGGAATCATTATTGGGTAAGATCACAAATGCAGTTGAGGCTAAATGAATAAGTCAGCAGTAGATATAATTGTATTTACATGTAATTGGGACGGGCTAAGCTGTATTGAGGCAGCAGCGCAAGCAGGACTCCAGTACCCATCATCCGTGAAAGTAGTGAGGGTAAGCTGTTTGTCCAGGTTGCATCAAGGGCTCATACTCAGGGCCTTCGACCTCGGGGCAGACGGCGTCATGCTCCTTGGATGTGAGCCTGGAAAATGCCAGTTTGACGCTGACTCAAACCTTGTTGCCCAGGAGTGCGAAAAAGCACGTAAGGTTTTGAGGTTACTTGGAATTGAAGAACGGCGATTGATTCTTGATCTTACGCCTCCTGGAGATGGCCGCGGTTTTATACAGCGGGTAACAAACCTTATCAAAGAAATTGAGCAGTTGCAGATTGCTATTCCCACAGAGGCGTAAACAAGTAACAGTCACTCATACTATTCATTAGCAATCAAGGGCATTTCTGCTTTGTTAGAGAGGAAGTATTTACAACGGTGTTCGATTTTGAAAAGGAGATAAACTACACAAGAGCACGTCTCTGCCTCGACTGTGGCAAGTGTACGATAGTATGTCCGGTTGCGCAGCATGATTCAGAGTTTAATCCCCGTCTCATAGTTCAGAGGCGCCTGGTGCAAGCCAGCAGCTTACCAGACGACACAATCTGGTCATGCCTCAGTTGTTCTATGTGTGTGGAGCGCTGCAACTACTTCGTCAAGTTCCCCGAGTTCATCCATGCCTTACGGGCTGAAGCACTCAGCGAGGGAGCCCAACTACAGTGTAGCCACGGAGGAACATTGCAATCGTTTATGCACTTGATGGCTCGTGATGACATTCATCAGGACAGAATGGGCTGGTTGCCCTCAGACATCGAGCTGTCTGAGCAATGCGACACGATATTCTTCGTGGGATGTGCCCCCTATTTCGATGTCGTATTCAGCGATCTGGAAGTGAATACACTCGACGGAGTAAAAGGAGCGCTCAGGCTTTTGAATCGTGCTCAGGTACCTTTTACCATCCTTGAAAATGAACGCTGCTGCGGAAGGGATTTACTCCTTCAGGGGGATCGAGAAGGATTCTTAGCTTTGGCACAAGCCAATATGAAAGAGTTCAGCCGTCGCGGTGTTAAGAAAATCATTACCAACTGCCCTGAATGTTACTATACACTGAATGTGGACTATCCGAAGATAGCAGGCAGCACGGGAATTACCGTCACGCATATGACCAAGGTACTGGCACCATTACTGAGGAATGGTGATCTCAAGCTAGGTGAAACTGAGGAAAGGGTTACGTATCACGACCCATGTGCCCTGGGAAGAGGGTCCAGGATATTCGATGAACCCCGGCAAATCCTGGGCACGATAGCAAATCAGGGAATCGTCGAGATGGAGCAGAATCGCGAAAAAGCACTCTGCTGTGGGGCAAGTCCCTGGGTACACTGTGGCGCAGTGAATCGAGAGATACAGAAGCAACGTCTGGCTCAGGCAGGAGCTACCGGGGCCGAGATACTGGTAACATCCTGCCCCAAATGTCAGATACATCTGAAATGTGCCCAAAAGGGTGATCGCAACGTCACTCAAATCGAAATCAGGGATCTATCATATCTCGCAGCCCAGTCTTTAGACGTGGTGGTTGCCCAGTGATCGTATCCTTGTAATACTCAACGTGCGAACCCTGAACAGAGAAACCGGTGTTTTTAGGAGGTGAGTCGGTTGGCAGAAGAGGAACTAAGAATAGGAGTATTTGTCTGCGATTGCGGGCTCAATATAGCGGGGTCTGTTGACACCGAGGAGGTGCGACGTTGGGCTGAAGATCTTCCTGATGTCGTGGTCTCGGTGAGAAACAAGTACACCTGTGCTGATCCCGGGCAGGAGGAGATAAAAAAATACATCAAGGAATACAAACTGAATCGCGTGGTGGTAGCATCCTGTACCCCCCGACTCCATGAACCCACATTCCGTGCCTGTGTCGAAGAGGTCGGCCTTAACTCTTACCTCCTGGAGATGGCGAGTATCAGGGAACACTGCAGTTGGGTACACCTCCATGAGCGTGAGGTGGCGACAGATAAGGCTAAGGATATTATAAAAATCTCCGTAGCTCGTGCTCGTTATCTCCAAGAACAGCACGAGATGGAGATACCTGTAACCAACACAGCTCTGGTAATAGGTGGTGGAGTAGCTGGAATTCAAGCTGCTCTCGACCTGGCAGATGCTGGACATCCCGTTTACCTGGTGGAAGAACAGCCTTCCATTGGGGGCATCATGGCGCAACTGGATAAAACATTCCCCACCATGGACTGTTCCATCTGTGTGCTTGGCCCAAAGATGATGGATGTAGGAAGGCATCCTCGCATTGAGCTTCTCACCTACAGCACTGTAGAGGAGGTATCGGGATATGTGGGCAACTTTAAGGTGCGTGTACGTCGAAAAGCACGTTATGTTGACGAGACAATGTGTACCGCCTGCGATAAGTGCGCCGAGGTATGCCCTGTCGTAGTACCCGACGAATTTCAGCAAGGCTTTTCATCCCGCAAAGCGGCTCATATCCCATTTGCCCAGGCAGTTCCATCCTCCTACCTCATCGATATGGACAACTGTTTGGGAAACAATCCGATAGCTTGTGGTAAGTGTTTGGAGGCCTGCGAGAAACAGTGTATCGACCTCAATATGCAAGATAAGATCGTCGAACTGGATATTGGCACCATAATAGTAGCCACCGGTATGGGAATATACGATCCAACTCAATTAGATGAGTATGGATATACACAGTTCGATAATGTCATCACCTCTATGGAATTCGAGAGGCTGATATGTGGTGGCGGCCCCACAGATGGCCATCTGGTGCGCCCCTCAGATCAGGAGACGCCCAAGCGGATCGGTTTCATACAGTGCATTGGTTCCAGAACTGAGAACCGCGGTCATCCATACTGCTCCAATATCTGCTGCATGAACACGGTGAAGGACAGCCTGCTCATTAAAGAGCATCATCCCGAAACTGACATCTATGTGTTCTATATGGATATCCGCGCCTTCGGCAAGGGCTTCGAGGACTTGTTCCGACGCTCTAAAGAGGAAGGCGTGCACTACATTCGCGGCTTCCCCGGTGAGATCACCGAAGACCCAGAGACAAATAATCTGCACATTAAAGTGGAGAATACCACGTTGGGATGTGTCGAGGATTACAACCTGGATATGGTAATTCTATCACTGGGATTAGAACCAAAGGAAGATTTGAAAAAGCTAACTAACATATTGAATCTCTCCCAGACCAGCGATGGTTTCGTTATGGAGTCTCATCCCAAGCTTAAACCCGTGGACGCTCCTACACCTGGTATTTTCTTCGCTGGTTGCGTCGAGGCTCCCAAGGATGTAAAGGATAGCGTAACTCAGGCAGGAGCAGCCGCCGCAAGGAGCGCTATCGTACTGAACTCAGGCATCCTTACAATGGAAGCCCTCAAGGCGGTGGTAGACTTCGACATATGTAACTCTTGTGGAGTCTGCGCTAAAGTCTGCCCCTACGGGGCGATAAAGGTAGACGTCAAAGCCAAGACAGGCGCGCAGATTACGGCTGCCGCATGTGCCGGTTGTGGAACCTGTGCCGCAGAGTGCCGCTTCGATGCTATAACCATGCAACACTTCACCGATTTGCAGATTCTAGCCCAGTTGGATGCCGCTCTGGAGAGCGAGCCTGAGAAGAAAATTATAAGCTTCCTGTGCAACTGGTGTAGCTATGCAGGCGGTGACCTGGCCGGTGTATCCAGGTTACAGTATCCGCCTAACAACCGTTTCATTCGCACTATGTGTAGTGGCCGGGTAGACGAGAAGTTCATCCTCCACGCTTTTGAGAAGGGCGCTCCTATAGTGCTGCTTTCCGGGTGCCATATAAACGACTGCCACTATATCGACGCTAACCACTGGACCAAGCGCCGCGCGGAGAAGCTGTGGAAACGCATGGAGAAACTCGGAATCAGGCCGGAGCGTTTGCAACTGGAATGGATCAGCGCTGCCGAAGGCCCCAGGTTTGCCCAGGTCATGCGTGAACTGGAGAAAATGCGTCAACAGGTGACACCTGAGGAGATAGAGCAAACCAAAAAGGTGCTCGCCGAGCACCGACTGTCGAAGAAAAAGGACGAGGAGGAAGACGAATCCTCAGAAGCATAGGACAACATGATCTCCACATAGTTACGTAGTTACTAAAATATGTCAATCCTGAAACGTGCCGTAGTTTCTCTGCGGCACGTTTCTTTTATGAACAACAACACGTTATTTCACATTACATGCAATAAACACAGCATCATATCCTCATGTATGAAAGGTGAGAAAAACACAGGTAAACTCCATTAATTACTACTTGACAAAAGCATTTTCTTGAAGTAGTATAAGCATATTCTCTTACTACCATAGTTCCCCATACCAATGATGCAGTAATACAAAGTAGCAGCACGAGGGCAGCACGAAAATTCTACGCATTTCATAATAACCGTCGAAGCCTGGCAAACAATTCCCGCATACGAGGTGGGAAATGATGTACAGGGTGCTCCTGAAAAATGCTATGGTGATACTGTTATCAGCAGTATTACTCCTCACGATGACTGCGATAGCCAGCGCCGCAGGTTCGCAACGCTGGAATCTAGATTCAGAGACAACAACACCCGGTCGTGAAATGGAAAAAACCACTGGCCCTGACACAAGTGGGCAAAGTGGTAGCGTCGTAATAGATGCAGGAAGCAACATAATCTGGATAGCAGATCAGGCAGCAGCATCCGATGTCACCTTTCCAAATGGCTCATGGGTAATAACCATCGAAACAGATGAGGATTGGGGAGATTACTGCTCTGCAAGTATAGGTGGTTGGAATACAACTACCGGTTGGTATGATATCTCAACTGTTACTGGAACACATTTCTCGTGGGAAAATGGAGTATTGATAGTCGAGATACAAACAAGTCCGGGAACCATATACGACAATGACTACGATTATCTGGCCCTGCGTATTGATAACAGTGACTCAACCACTCATACGGTTATCACCGACGGAGATTCTTCCGTCACCTCTCCTGTAACTGACCCGGGCTACCCCCTCGCTGAACTCGCAACTGGCATACTGTTCGGGATCGGTCTACTGGGTATCGCAGGATATTTACTATTCAGACAAAATAGGGGTGTGAACGTAATGTAGGTAAGGTAAAACAGAATTAGTGCTGTCATGTTTCGGTTGCTCTTGCTCAACTTGAAAGCAAGTCCAGTGTATACTCCCAAGCGCTGCATAGCGATCGCTGAGTGCTCAGCGTGCGAGTATTAATTAAAAAGGGACCTCAGAGTAGAGGATATGGCAGTGAAGCTACGTGCTGCAGAACGGCTTTCCCCAGAAAAGTCTACCGCAGAATCAGGGGTAACCACGAGTATCATCGTTCCAGCATACAATGAGGAGAAAGGGATTCCTGTAACCCTGGAAGGAATCTTCAACGCAGTCGATGGTGCATGCGAGGTGCTGGTAGTTGATGATGGCTCAGTTGATACCACATCGGAAGTTGCCTCTCTGTTCCCCTGTCATGTTATACGGCACGAAGAAAACCGAGGCAAAGGTGAAGCACTGAAGACCGGGATCAAGCACGCATCTGGAGAATACGTAATCTTTATCGACGCTGATGGCACGTACCCGGCTGATGTCATACCGCAGATATGCGAAGCATTAGTATCGTGCGACATTGTATACGGATCGCGAACCATAGGACGGCACAATATACCACGTTTCAATCTCATAGGAAACATAGTTTTTCAAAACATGATACGGCATATATATGGTTTCAAGGCCAGTGATTACGCCACCGGCCTTTACGGGATTCGAAAGCATTACCTGGAGATGATGGATATCAATTCTCATGGTTTTGCAATAGAGCCTGAAATAGCCATTAAAGCTAGCCGTATGAAACTCCGTGTTCAGGAAATTCCTATAGCGTATCAATCGCGAATTGGGAAGGCCAAACTGAACGGCCTGAATGCTGGCTTTGAGCACCTCAGAACCATTCTCCGTTTAGCTTTCTGGAATCTATCACCTAATACAAGATAAACTAGCAAGATCGTTGATAGTACTATCACGGATTAGCAATCTCCTGAATCATCGCAGCCCCATCAATCGATTACAGCCGTCGTTTCATGTACCCTAGTAGTAACTGTGTGCTCAAAAATCAATGCAATCGAATCGATTCGGTTGACAGCCATCGCTCACTGAGGGACAATGCTTAGTGGTATTCTTGAGTTAGTCCGATTTGTACAAGAGTAGTTGGTAAACATCTACCCTTTGGACAGCGTTATAAACTATCGAAGAACGGAGACATCATATGGCCATTTTGGTTACCGGTGGCGCGGGATACGTAGGAAGCGTAGTTGCTGAAGCATTGCTGGAGGGAGGGCATCAGGTTATCGTGCTGGATAATTTGAGCCAGGGACATCGTGATGCAGTGCCCCCTGAAGCTAGTTTTGTCTCAGCCGATTTAATGGAACCGCTGTCATTAAACGAAGTATTTCAACACTTTGATATAGAAGCAGTGATGCATATGGCTGCCGAGACGCTCGTGGAATACTCTATGACCGATCCACGACGTCACTTTCAAACTAATGTGGTTGGCAGCATAAATCTCCTGGAAGCCATGCTCAAACATGATGTACATGAGCTAGTCTTTTCCTCCAGTGCTGCGATCTATGGCGAGCCGCAAAACACGCCCATTAGCGAAGAGCATGCTCAGTTGCCGATCAACGCCTACGGCGAATCAAAGCTTATGATTGAGCGGATTCTCTACTGGTATGAGCGTGCCTATGGGCTAAAGTCCATTTCTTTACGGTATTTTAACGCCGCTGGCGCAAGCAAACGCCTGGGGGAGGACCACAGGCCCGAGACTCACCTTATCCCCAACGTGCTCAAAGTCCCTCTGGGACAAAGCAAACTTGTGCCTATATTCGGCACGGACTACCAAACTCGCGATGGCACGTGCATCCGGGACTACGTTCACGTACAGGATATCGCCCAGGCACATATTTTAGCGTTAGGATATCTCGATACTATCAATGGTACCCGGCACTATAACCTGGGTAGTAGCCACGGCTACTCGGTACTC
>JAXHUK010000034.1:0-8819 GCA_034189725.1 Chloroflexota bacterium
GACCTAAGGAGCCGATACCGCTGAAGAATTGTATCAGGAACCAGAAGCCAAGCAGGTAAACAGCGCGAATACGAACAACGGTGATCAAGAAGAATATAATCACCGTGTTGACACGACTATGAGGAAACAGTAAAAGGTATGCTCCCAGAACGCCAGCTATGGCACCGCTTGCGCCAATAGTCGGTACTTGAGACCAGGTGTCGACCGCAATCTGAAGCCAGACCGCAGCAATACCGGCTGCCAGGTAAAACAACAGGTATTTGAAGTGACCAAATCTATCTTCTATGTTATCGCCAAAGACCCAGAGGAAAAGCATATTGACTGCGCAGTGCATCCAATCACCATGAATGAACATGGAGGTGAACATCGTAGCCCAGTTAGGTACAGGAGAGGCGATATCGAGCGTACCCGTCGATGTCATCAACAACTCGTAGTCAACACCATGCGCCAATTCGGCAGGTATCAATCCAAACTGGTGAAACAGCACTATGCGTCCCGATTCACCAATAACAAGCTCATAAATGAAAACAATGATACATATTGCGATTATGGTAACGTTGACAACAGGACGTTTACGGGTTTTAAGGTCGCTATCGGAGATCGGAAACATAGCTCGTAATCCAGCAATTTGTTAACGGAACACATTCATGTGCATATGCTCACCAGTAGAATGCAATGCATGATCTGGTTATGCAACAACAGCGAGCTCAATACTAGAATAGATGAACCATGCTCCGAATCCAGCCATGATGACCGAGCATACACCAAATACTACGCGGTTCACCCGTTCTGTCCACAGAGGCTTCGACTTAAACACCAACCAGGAAATAAGAAACAGCCAGGCGCAATCACAAAGCCAGTGCACCGCGCTCATAGCAACTACGCCAGTACTACCAAATTCACCTGCGCTTGCCAGTAGCACAACACCTACGGTAGCCCACCACACAAAGAAGTAGGGATTAGCTGCAGTAGTAACTAGTCCGGTAATTACAGAGCTGTGAGCCATTTCTTTCTGCTCGTCAAAAATCGAGGGCCTCGTTCTAAACATATTCCACGCCATCCAGATAAGCACTACTCCCCCGGCTAAACCCACTGATATTTTAACCGCAGGAATAACAAAAAAGTGGGCAAGACCAAAGTAAATCAGCAGGATCAGTGGAATCTCTATCAATCCATGACCCACTGCGATCAGTGCCCCAGCTTCTTTCCGCTTGGCACCCTTTGCAATCGTAACAGCGGTGACCGGACCAGGCATCATGACTCCGGTGACCGATATTGCAATAACAGATATCAGAAATAATGGCAGGCTCGCTGTTTCACCCATCACAACTCTTCAAATGACAATAGTATGTCAATTCATAGTTAACTATATTCCTACTTTTCGATAAATATCTTCGAGTTCATGAAGTCTATCTCGCGTATCCTTCCCTCGACAACCTTACTGTCACCGAATAAGGTTTCAAGCTCAACCCTCATGCCATCTATTCTGACATGAGCTACCTCTTGCATAATTGCACCATCGCTCTCAACACCTTGATATGCGGCTGCAAGACACATTTTTTCACCTCCCCGATTTTCAGTGATACTGTTTAGCCTAGATACCATACAGCGGAATTGTCCATGAATCACGTTTCATGTTCTATACTACCAGAACACAAAGCACAAGGTATTATCTGAGTTCCGCAGAGTTCGGCTCGTCTACTTTTCTTTTATTCCGCTACCCTCATGGGAAATCAGGCGGTCTATTATTTCTTCGACTGCTGGACCTGTTTGCGCAGACTGTACTGAGCGTCCTTCAAGGCCAGCTTCGAAAACATCCGAGTCGAACCAGATACATCCTATAGTGTCTACATTCCTCTCTCGCAGCTTCTCTTCCAACCGAGACTCCATTTCACGCGATGTGACCTTGTTGAGAACAGCCCATGTATCGCTCACGCCAATACCGCCGGTCATTTCTTGTATCCTCTCCGCAAGTTGAACAGATTCATAAGAGGGATCTACTACTATCAGCACACCATCTATCCCAGTCTCGATTCCTCTACCAAAGTGTTCCACTCCTGCTTCCATGTCGACAATTGCTATCTCGTTGTCTTTCAACTGTAGCTTCTTCAAAAACTCCCGACTCAATACCCCCATGGGACAGGCACAACCCTCCAAGGCCTGAAGTATCTTCCCCACGCTGATCAAGCCAATACCATCGCGCTTAACAATGTAGTCGTCAGGTATATCACCAGTGAGTATTTGAGCGCGCCCCAGTATATTCGTCTCTTGCCTCGATTGCTCCACCGGAGTCTTGGGCAGCACATTCTTTACCTCGCTTTTTCCCCCTACAAGGTCCAGAAGAGGGGTGGGAGGATTCTCAAAACCCAGCATTCGGTGAAGTCCAGAGTTCGACTCATCGGAATCGACCACCAGCACCTCGTACCCCTTAGTGCGCATACCGTTTGCCAGCAAGGTAGTTATGGCACTTTTGCCACTGCCTCCCTTTCCACATATCGATAGTTTCACCTTCATCTCCTCCAGCTTCAATAATCACCGCAGCGCAAGAAGCTCACATCATTTTTATCGCTTTCAATGGGCAGGCAGTAACACACTTAGCACAACTGTGACACCATTTGGCGGGATTCAACTCAGGCATCTCATATGGCTCTTCCTGTACCAAACTTCCATATTCACAGGCAAGGGCAGCCACACATACCCCTTTGTCGCACTTTTCAGGGTGGCACTCATTATAATCCACCACTGGTGCTTTCTTCGGCATCAGATGCCCTCTTCTCTTGCCATTTTAAGCTGCTCTTCAAGCTCCTCCAGTTCCTCAAGCATCGCCGGCGGAACTGAATGTGGCGGAATTCGTTGCCTGACCTCAGCAATCCTTTGTTCAAGCTCTTCGATTCTTTCAGTGTCCATTTTCAAAAACTCAAATACAATTATTCATTAAATAGAACAGGAATTTTGAAAAACTGAGCCGTTGTTCGGCGTTTGGAATGGAGAATCATCAATTACTGTTTCGCTGCGACTCGTTTCTCCGTATCCTTCAATACGAGTGCTCCAACAGGACAAACAGCAACACAATCTTCACAACCCTGGCAATGCGTCTCAGCAATGGGCTTATTGTAAAAGGTAGTAACCATTCGTTGAAAGCCACGCTGGGCAAAGCCAAGGACCCCTATACCTAAACGGTTCCGGCATACCCATATGCACTTTCCACAGAGCACGCATTTATTGGGATCATAGATAAATGTGGAACTACTGGAGTCTATGGGAAGGTCTCGTAGAATTTTGCGGAACCTCTTTGTCTTCAGCTTAATCCCCAGATGTCGGGCTATCGTTTGTAGTTCACAAGCACCATTCGCCGCACAATGAGCACAGTCTACAGGATGGCTGGACAGAAGAAGCTCAGCAGCAGTACGAGCCAGCCTTCTCGCTTCAGGATTTTGCGTGTTGACCACCATACCCTCGGCTACAGGCTCTGTGCATGCAGTTACAAGCCCGTTTCGCCCCTCGATCTCCACAAAGCAGAGACGGCAACCAGCGTGTGGCACCTCCATCTCGTGAAGAGCACACAAATTAGGTATGTAGATACCGTTATCCAGCGCTGCCCAGAGCACCTTTTCCCCTTCTTTCGCTGAGACGGTTTTACCGTCTATCGTAAGTGAAACAGTTTTCATCTATCACCTTTAGCTGGCAGTACACAAGCCAGTGCCTTAACCATTCAATGATTCCAGATTGACCTTATTGGTTAACTGTTTGTTTACAGCCGTTATTTCTCTTCCGGGACTACAGGTGGCGACAGCTTGACTATAGCATTGTACTGCGGCGGGCACGCATCGAGGCACGTGCCACATTTAACGCATTTCTCCTGATCGATCACCTTGATCCTCTTTTTGTTCGAGTAAATAGCCTCAACAGTACAGGTTCCTATGCAGGCATCACACGAACGTTCACATTTGTCAGGCAATATGTAATACGCAATAAGCTCAGGGCACATTAGCGCCGGACAACGTTTTTCTTTAATATGGGCTTCATACTCATCCCGGAAATACTCGAACGTAGTCAATACAGGGTTGGGCGCAGTCCTTCCCAGTCCACACAGGGAGCCTGCCTTCACATCCAGTGCCAGCTCATGCAACGTATCGATATCCTCCATGCGACCCTGTCCTATGGTGATGTCTTCCAGAATCTCCAGCATCTGCTTCGTCCCCAGACGACACATAGTGCATTTGCCACATGATTCCCTCTGGGTGAACTCCTGAAAATAGCGTGCTACCTCTACCATGCAATCGTCCTCATCGAGAACCACCATTCCCCCGGAGCCCATCATGGCTCCGTACCCTCTCAGGGAATCAAAGTCGATGGGCACATCTAGTGCCGATTCCGGCAGACAGCCACCGGATGGCCCCCCGATCTGCACTGCCTTGAACCGCTTACCACGGGGTATACCCCCGCCGACATCGAATATAACCTGGCGAAGCGTCGTCCCCATGGGCACCTCGGTTAAACCGGTGTTGACCACCTTACCCGCCAGAGCAAAAATGGCCGTACCCTTGCTTCCCTCAGTGCCGATCTGGGCAAACCAGCCAGCGCCGTTAGCGATTATACGAGGAACAAATGCCAGTGTTTTCACATTATTCAATAACGTAGGCTTTGAATTCAATCCGCTGGTGGTCAATCTGGGCGGGCGATGTCGAGGCAAACCCGGTTTACCTTCTATAGAGGCAACAAGGGCTGTGGCTTCACCGCAGACAAAGGCCCCGGAACCTTGAAATATCTTGATGTCAAAGCTGAAGCTGCTACCCAATATACCCTTGCCCAGCAATCCCAGACGCCGCGCCTGGCGTAGCGCAATCTCCAATCGATGCACTGCCAGAGGGTACTCAGCGCGAACATAGATGTAACCGTGACGCGCCCCTACCGCATACGCAGCGATGATCATACCCTCGATAACGGAATGTGGATCGCTCTCCAGAATCGCCCTGTCCATGAACGCCCCGGGATCACCCTCATCACCATTGCATATCACATACTTAGACCTGCCGCGAGCCTCACGGCATGCTTCCCATTTACGTCCTGCGGGAAATCCTGCTCCCCCCATACCCCTCAAGCCCGATCTCTTGATCTCCTCTATGATCTCCACAGGCTGCATCGTAAGCGCCTTGTTCAGTGCTTCATAGCCACCCTTGGCTATATAGTGCTCGATGTCTTCGGGATCAATGTGGCCGCAATTTTCCAGGACAATGTGCTTCTCATAGGAGAAGCGAGGAAGATCGTATATCGATGGGATGAGATCATTCTCCTCGAGGGCTCCCAGGGTGAATTCCAGTGAAGGGTCCTCGCCGATAACATAATCGATCACCAAACGGCGAGCTATTTCCGGAGTGACATAGCCATACGACATGGGAGGCTGGCCCGGTTTAGCTATGATCACCAGTGGCTCTGCATAGCAATGCCCCATACAACCTACCTCGACCACATATGCATCGGCTTGCTGCCCGGACAACTCATCCTTTATCGCCTGAAGCACATCCAGGGCACCCGCCGCCCTGCCACAGGTAGCCGTACCGACCATAATGACCGGCTTAGCCCCATCGTAAAGCTCATTCCAGTGTGCACGAGCCTGGCTCTCTATTTTCCGAAATGTTACTTCATCTTTCATTATCTGCTCATCTTGTATTCTTCACTTGACACTTTGCAATCTGCATTTTTCAATTTCAATCTCCCCGCTCCGCCCTCTCTTTCGCCAGCTTGTGCGCAAGAAGTATGCCATCCACCTTGGTCGGGGTGATCCTGGCCTCCACCTGTTCGTCGATCACAGTCACCGGCGCCATAGCGCAGCAGCCTACACATGCCACAGTATCCAGATCAAACTCACGGTCCGGGGTAGTCTCACCCTGGTTTATTCCCAACCGGCGCTTCCAGGAATCCAGTATGATATGGCCACCTTTCATGTGACAGGCCGTCCCCAGGCACACCCTTATCGAGTGCTTGCCAGGAGGATGAAGTCGAAACTGATTGTAAAACGTAACAACGCCGAACACATCCATCTCGGGAATATCGAGAAAAGCAGCTACCTCAGACATCGCTTCGCTGGGGAGATACCCCAGCCGACCCTGGACCTTTTGCAGGATAGGCATCAAGTTCCCTCTCTGCCTGCCAAATCTCTTGAGTATCTTCCTTGTTTCCTGAATGTTGGACTCCTGCTCTTCAGTCGAGTTTTCTACTACTATCACTCTACTCCTCAATATGCAAACGTAAATCGCCCGGCTACCACTATCTCAATTCATGTAAAAGGAGACTACACGGTAGCCTCCTCCGTCTTTTTGCATCCCGGGCAATAGCCCTCCAGGTGTAATACAGCCCTTTGAACCTCAAAGTCACAATTGTGCTGTACTTCATCCACAAGCTTGGCAATGATCTGACTCTCAAACTCGATGACCTGTCCACAGGCGGTACACACCAGGTGGTAGTGTTCAGTCGAGCGCTTTTTCTCATAGTAACAGTGTATCTCATCGAGGCGTATCTCGTCTACTAAACCCAATTCCTTGAACAAGCGCAGGTTACGATAGATTGTAGCCAGGCTGATATGCCGGTCCCTCTCGACTGCTCGACGGTAAAGCTCCTTGGCATCGAGATGATTATCAGCCTCACCAAGTATGTCGAGGAGCAACCGTCGTTGTGCGGTAATCGGCCGATCCTGTATCACACTATCGTGGTTGCGTTTGATTCTCATTCTCATGTATCTATTATAGCAATCAATCATGCCAGTTTCAATCCGCGCTCCAGAGGATGGAAACAACACGTCATGCTGAGAGAGCACTCCACAACCGAAGAATCGTCCCTATAAACAGCGAGAGATTCTTCGACCCCGCCTCAGAATGACACGCACAAAGGGCTTGCGAACCACAAATTACCCTTTGAAGGCTCAGGGAGAACTGGCTTGCTCGTTCTAGTCCCCGATTATCATTATTTGGGAACTATGAAGTCGATTTCAGCCCACTGTGGTATAATGTGCAATCAACAACTCTAACAGACATCACAACTCCGGCTTAAAAAGTGAACGGGTAGCATAAAAGGGTTGCGCATGATACGACAACGGATGGCTGTCGAGAGAATACCAGGTCCTCTGGCCTCGCTGTATGAAAAAGGCGCCAGGATGGTGATCGACAGCTACTACAGCGAGGTGGCTGACGAGATAGTGGCACACCTGCAATCAGGTACGATTCTGGACCTGGGCACTGGACCAGGGTACCTCCCGATCGAGATCGTGAAGCGAGCTCCCGCCATCCGTATCGATGGCATCGACCTGACCCTCAAGCTGATAAAGATGGCGCGGGAAAACTCGGAGAGGGCCCAGGTTGCCGACAGGCTACACTTCGAGGTAGGGAACGCTGCGAACCTGAGATTCGATGATAACTCCTATGACATGGTGATCAGCACCGGCATGCTGCATAGCCTGAAGGACCCGGTCGGGGTAATAAACGAGTGCTACCGGGTGCTCAAACCCGGTGGAGAAGCATGGATATTCGACCCCGCCAGGGTATCATCAGCTATAGACGTACGAAAATGGATAGCCTCTCTCACCCTGTGGGAGAAGCTCCTGGGGATACTCTTTGCCCTGGGGCAACGTTTCAATCCGGCGCACACCTACAATCAGCAGCAGGCAATTGAAATAGTCTCTGCCACCGATTTCGCGGATTATTCGATCGAAGAGGGTAACGGCGAGATCAAGATCAAACTGAGAAAATAGGGTGCAAGCTTGCACATCAACACTTTGCCCACACTGAAATCATTAAGCACGACGAATCCTCTAATGCAAACCCATAAAAGGGCTAATTCACCAGGCTAATAGTCATGAGAAAAGTACTATATTTGGGAGGATTAGGTAAGTTTTAAGAAGTGGGGGAATGATTGACAATCCCTATCTCTTATGCTAGCATATGCCACGGAATCTTTTAGGCACATCGTGTATTAGTAAAGCGTGAGAGGGAACCATTAATGGGTAACCCGGATTCGCTGCAAAACAGGGGGATTCACCAGATACAGAACATCTGAATTGCTCAGTATTGATAGCTAGCTCGTTCCACGAGCTAGCTTCTTTGTCTCCATAGGGAAACTAAACCGACACTAGAAAAAGTGGCCCCGAGTGAGGTGATGGCTCACCGGGGCCGGAGCATAAGGCGCGAGCGACGCACACTCATGCTATTTTTATTATAGCATATATTGCAAGCTCGCGCATCTATCCCCGAAGCTGGGAATTCTCACAGGGGCATCCCTGTCGATTATTCCTGAGGGTTTTTTAAGGGTAAAGGGGGTGATGCCGATCAACGAGCATGACTGAGCAGGTGATGAAACACACAGGGTAGAGGTAAACAGGGGGGAGAACGAAAAAGGCGCCAAGGAGGAGCGCGGTACAAATACTCCAAATTATTAAAGAAAGGAAAACCACGCGAGATGAAAAAGATTCTAATGAGTCTGATGATCATCGCGGTAGCGGCTGGCCTGATTGCCGGCGGCACTATGGCCTACTTCAGCGACACCGAGACCAGTGAGGACAATGTATTCGCGTCCGGTGTCATTGATATGGAGATAGCCGAACCATCATCTTTCACCCTCGAGGATATGAAACCGTGCGATTGGGAGTACCGCACTATCACCTTAACTAAGAAGTCAGAGTACAACGAGGGTCCCGTTTATGTGCACTTCGATGTCGGAGATGGCTATGACGTTATCTGCTCCGAGCCTGAAGATGCGATTGATGGGGGATGTGCTGCTATTAACGACATCGAGAACTGGATTACCGTTGACCTCACCGTCGATGGGAT
>JAXHUK010000035.1:0-18139 GCA_034189725.1 Chloroflexota bacterium
TCCTCACCGGTCGAACAGGTGAGGAGATGAGAGCTGCATAGCGCTCGGTCATATACCGGTGAGCGATCCCGTGAAAGCCATAGCGTCGAATCCTGTGTTTCTCCGCCAGTTCCAGGGATATAGCATAATGTGATGCTTGAGCCGGCAGGGTACTGTGAAAGGCCGTATCGAAGACTGCCACCATAGGAACGGCCTGTCCAAGTACCGAGCGGGCTTCACTGATAGCCCTTAAAGAGGGCACATTATGCAGAGGAGCCAAATTGCTCAAACCCTCAAGGGATTGTATCACTCTGTCATCGATCAACGTCGGCTCCATAAAGAGATCCCCGCCATGAACGACACGGTGACCGACTGCCCCAAGACCATTAGTTTGCACAACATCGAGCGAGCCCAGCCAATCAAGAACCTTCCGCATTGCCTGGGCATGGTTGGCCACAGCAGCAGCTTCTGTAGTAGGCTCGCCATCTTCAATAGTGAAATCGACAACACCCGACCTGCCGATCTCTTCAACGACGCCATGGGCTAACGAACGCTCCTGGCCGGAAGCTATCGGGCCTTCGTCTATTTCAACGAGCCTGAACTTCAGGGTCGAGCTGCCACAATTAACCGCTAGAATATTCATTACACATCTGAAACGAGCTACAGTTACTCAGGGATATGCTGACAGGCATTGCTCACCATATCCTGGAGACGCCGGTAGCTCTCGGCGGGATTCGGCTGCAACAATATAGCGCTGCCCACATAAATGGCGTTTGGGCCTTTCTCCGCAATTTCGACGATATTGCTCTCCTTCACGCCACCATCGATTCCTATTTCGATGTCATGTCGAATCAGTCGTAGTTCCGCTATTTTGTCGGGAACTTCAGGAATGAACTTGCTCCCGTAGAAACCGGGGTGCACCGATAACAGGAGCACGCTATCGATCTCTCTCAAAAAAGGCTCGATGGCAGAGACAGAAGTTTCGGGGTTTATCGCCATACCGACCCGCAAACCAAGCCCTCGTATGGCACGAATAACCTCTTCCGGCGTATTTGTTGCTTCGTAGTGAAAGATCACCTTGCGCGCACCAGCCTGACGTAAGCCTTCCGGATAAGTTTCTGGATGTAGCACCATGAGATGAGCTTCCCAGCCCAGTTTCGTCTGGAGTTGTGTCACATGTTCGGGGGTAATGCTCCGCGAAGGCACGAACTCTCCATCCATAAAGTCAATCTGCGCATAATCCATGAAACCCTCGACCTGGTGAACCATAGCCTCCAGCGCCCTGGGGTCTTCAGTGAGGATAGCAGGTACAACCCGCACAATGTATTCCATCACAACTCCCGTAGAAACACCCGCGCCGGGGCACCATCGGCATCCTTGAGTCGCAATGGCAGGCACATCAACTCGTAATCACCCGATGGAACACCCGCGAGGTTCAACCCTTCTACTATAACAATTCCCGATTCAAGTAAAATATTGTGTGTTGGACGCCCCTCTTTTTGATACTCCTCGATCGACAGATAGTCGATACCCACAAGTTGTATCCCTATTTCCACAAGATAACGTGCTGCATCCGCTGCCACAAATGCATAGTCCATATCGAGATGTGCTTGTTGTAGCAGGGCTGAGTTGCATGTGCCCAGCAGAAGTCGAGTTACACCGCTCAAATCCAGCCCCTCCAGCACCTGGCGATCAATATGATGCACCTCTGGCAACTGATACAGGCGAGCACGTCCCACCAACACCTCCGGTGGAATGCTATCCACACCTGGTGCCCCATCAATGAAATGGTGAGGGGCATCGACATGGGTAGCGGTATGAGTTCCGATGTGGAGCAGTGAGACGTTGCTTGAAGCTCCCGTGGCTATAGCTTTAACCGGGTCCAGTGATACCTGCGGGTTACCGGGCCACACCGGCATTCCGGGGTAGATACTGAGGCTTATATCGTATAGTTTCCATTCTGTCACAGTGTGTTTATCCTCTTTTAATCCCAGGGCTCAACCTCGATAATAGTTTTTATATGCTTGGGACCCGTCACCGAAAAGGCTTGCTGGAAATCCTCCAACCGGAAGCGGTGGGTGATCATCTCCGTCAACATACCATCGAACCTGGAATCTATGTCACCGATATCACGTAGTGCCATCTCGAAATGGGTGCGGTTGGAGTTAACACTGCCGACCATCACCTGGTTCTCACGCACGATCTTGCGTACAATCTGCGCTGCATCTATTTGTGTAAGAAGTCCCTCACGGGGTATACCGGTCATAACATATATACTACTGCGGGACATATAGTTGACAAGCTCCAGCGCCATATCCGCAGCTCCTGAAGCATCCAGAATGATATTCAGGTTTCCCGATAAGGCACACATATCAACCAGCTCTTTGGCTGTCTTGGTACGGGAGTCGATGTAATAGGCTCCCATGTGCTTGACCAGGTGTGCCTTAACGTTGTCCTCAGGCACTATATCGGAGGTCCACGTATTCACTCCATGCAGCCTGAGCAATGATGTCGACAGGAGCCCCAGTGGCCCGGCACCGACTACCAGTGCATTGAGACAAACGCCCCACTCTCGAGAATCGAATGTATGGTCGGGATGGGGACAACTCCAGGGAAGACGGGATTGGATGATCCTTATCTGTTCGATGCCCTTTTCAGCAATGCTCAGCGGCTCGGTAAAAACCGCAAGCTCTACCACCTCCGGGGGCACTTTAACGACATACTGTTCGTGTTCAACCACGAACTGAGTGAGATACCCATCAAGCTTGTGGATTCCCCGCTCGGTATATAGACCCGTGACACACATATCGCTCTGGTTATGTAAACAGGGATGGCACTGCCCACAACCCCGGCGAACCGTGATCGTCACCGGGTCACCGGGTGCTACCGAGCTCACTTCACTTCCAATCTCATCGACCACTCCCACCATCTCATGCCCCATAGCCATCTCGTTGCGACCTTCAGCGATATCCTGAAGATTGTATCGAACGATGTTGAAATCAGTACCGTCCAGTCCCACCTGCTTGACCCTGACCAGCACCTCATTGGGATGCGTGATCTCAGGCTTGGGAAGCTCGAATGAGTGAACTCCTTCTTTTCCCCGTACCATGCCGACAGCTCGCATCTCAGCCCCCCTCTCGCAGACAGTTTTCCCAGGTTTGATGGCTACTTGGGCTCTCTCACCGCGTGCCCCCCGAACTGCTGCCGTAGCGCCGCCAGCATCTTAGCGCCAAATGGCTGCTCCTGGCGGGAGCGAAACCGTGCTTGAAGTGACTGCGTTATAACCGGCGTGGGTACAGCGAGCTCTATAGCCTCTTGCACTATCCACCGACCCTCGCCAGTATCCTCAACATAGGCCCCGATACTTCCCAGTTTCGGGTCTCCCTGCAAGGACGCAGCCGCTAAATCCAGCAGCCAGGAACGCACAACGCTGCCATAACGCCAGACCTCGGCGATTTGATGCAAGTCCAGACCGAACTCTTGTTTCGCTTGCATAAGCTCGAATCCTTCAGCGTATGCCTGCATCAATCCATATTCAATGCCATTGTGTACCATCTTAACAAAGTGCCCCGACCCGCTGGGGCCTACATACCCATAGCCTGTGTCAGACGATGGTGCCAGGGTCTGAAATATCGGCTCGAGACGGCGGAAGGCCTTCGCATCGCCACCCACCATCAAGCAATACCCCTCTTTGAGTCCCCATATCCCACCGCTGGTACCAGCATCCAGAAAGAGGATCCCCTTCCCCGCCAGATGCGCCGCCCGGCGCATACTATCCTTATAGTATGAATTGCCACCATCTACGATGACATCATCCGACGCCAGCTCGGTCGCCAGACTACTAATAGTGCTCTCTGCAGGCTCACCTGAAGGCACCATTATCCATACGGCAGCGGGTTTCGCTAGCTGAGCCACCAGATCAGCAACGGAATTGGCGCCAACGGCTCCGTGCTCTACCACAGCCTGCACCGCATCAGGGATGGGGTCGTAAGCTACAACTCGATGGCCTCCACCGAGCAAACGCTGCACCATGTTGCTACCCATGCGGCCCAAACCGATCATGCCCAGTTCCATAGCTACCCCTTTCTCTGCATGCTTTTTTCTGAACTAAGCTGGTTGAAACTCAAAGTTCCCAGCGGAAAAGCAGCTTCAAACTGCAATATTCTCGCCGTCGGTTTATTACGAAACCTCCGATAAATCGAAGGTCTAACAGGGAATGACGCTCCCCGAATTCATTCGGGGTACATGGATAGTACCTGGCGTCAGTTGTTCAGCAATAGATGCGACAGCTTATCGAGAGTCGACTGGTCTACGTGCTCCAAGTGAATCCGGGCAACACGCCGTCCCAGCGACTGCAATGCCTGCAGGTCTCCCAGTGCCTGGGCATCAGCTACAACGCCAAACGTGTATGGCTCGCCGGGGATGGGCAGGTTGTTCTCATGATTTGTTGTTATCTGGAGGAATAATCCGCTGTCAGGGCCACCCTTGTGCAACTGCCCCGTAGAATGGAGAAACCGTGGCCCGTAGCCAAATGTGGTGGCAATAGCATACCTCTGCACCACATTGCGGCGGAGCTCTGCTATTACTGCATCCACTTCAGTTGTCTCACGAATATAGGCCATGATAGCAAGGTAATCACCCTTCTTAGCCTCATTCAATAAACCAACAGGGGACATCAGCGCATCCACCTGCGGAAGATGTCCAGAAGCTAAATACTCCTGCACTACACGTTGCGTTGCGTCCTTGGCCGCCTGCACATCGGGCTGGTCAAAGGGATTGATGCCCAGTATTGCCCCAGCCACCGCAGTGGCAAACTCCCAGCGAAAAAATTCAGCACCCAGATCATACCTGTCCCGCATCTCCAGCACCAGCACCGGCTGACCCGCAGCTTTGATACCCTCCACGGCGGCATCCGTGGCACCATTGTCGTCCCCGTCCAAACGCACATAGACGAACAGTCGGTCATCCCCGTAGTTCAGCGGTTCCACCAGAGGCTCACCGTCGACAGGTATGACACCCTTGCCCTCTTTACCCGTGCTCTCGGCAATGAGCTGCTCCACCCAGAGACCAAAACCGCTCATGCCCGGTGAGGTAACCAGCGTGAGTTTGTTCCGTCCCTGCAGTGCCAGCGTTCCCATAGTTGCTCCCAACCATGCTCCGGGATTCTCATGCACTGGTGCACAGGAAGCACACCCCTCCCTCAAAGTGTCTGCCCGCTCCAGCAACTCAGTTATGTCAACTCCTATCAATGCTGCCAGCACCAGGCCAAAGTACGACAGAACAGAGTAGCGCCCACCGATATCAGAAGGATTAATGAATACTCGACGGAACCCCCCGTCCTCAGCCATACTGGCCAACGGTGTACCAGGGTCAGTGATTGCCACAAAATGCTGTCCGCCACGCTCCTTGCCGACGGCTGTCTCAACCATACTCTTGAAGTAGCGCAGGAGGATATCAGGTTCAGTGGTTGTACCTGACTTAGAGGATACGATAAATAGTGTCCGGGAAGGATCGATGGACTCTGAGACTGACTGCACCCGGGATGGCACTGTCGAATCCAGCACTACCAACTCAGGATAGCCCTTCGCACTACGAAAGGTCCTCATCAGCACCTCTGGCCCCAGGCTGCTACCTCCCATCCCCAGAAGAACCACCTTGCGGAACCCCTCATCGCATATCTCCTGAGCAAACGACTCCAGAGCAGGTATTTGCTCACGCATCATGTCAGAAACAGTGAGCCATCCCAGGCGATTAGTAATCTCTACAGGTTCCGGCTTCCATACAGTGTAATCTTTGCGCCAGATACGTCCGATCACATCACGGTATTCCAGATCGGCCAATGCTGCCTCTACATCGGGCAAATGCTTCCCCAAGCTAACCCCCTTATGGACATGCTCCTTCGCCAGCAAACGAGCCCTCTTCGCCACAATGCCCGTCAATAGCTTCTCGAAAGAGTCGGCAAAGGACTTCACTCCTTCGGCCAGCAGCTTCTCCGTTACGGAGTCCATATTAATGCCCGCTGTTGCCAGGGCTGAGAGAGCCTGTTTCGCTTCGGCCACACCAGTTTCCAGTGTAGTCTCAGCGTGGCCGTGCTCCAGAAATGCCGCGATCGTCGCTGGCGGCATAGTGTTGACGGTATCAGGACCGATGAGCGGTTCTACATACAACAGGTCGCTATAGGCCGGATTTTTCACGCCCGTGCTCGCCCACAGAGGACGCTGCACCTTCGCACCCTTCATAGCCAGGGCCGTGAACCGTTCACTGTCAAATGTCTCCTTGAACGCCCTATAGGCCAGCCTGGCATTGGCGATGGCGGCTCTGCCCTGTAAAGCGCGTAGCTCCATTTGCCCTCCGCGAATACGTTCATCCAGCAGGCTATCCACAGACGTATCCACCCGGCTCAGGAAGAATGAGGCGACAGATGCAACACGCCCCGGGTCGCCACCCCTGCCGACCAGTTCCTCCAACCCCGCGATATATGCCTCCATGACCTGCTGGTAGCTATGCAATGAAAAAATAAGGGTAACGTTGACGTTTATACCCTGACTAATAAGACTGCGTACAGCAGGCATGCCCTCCCGTGTAGCCGGCACCTTTATCATCACATTAGGACGATTCAGGGCAGCAAAGAGCCGCTTCGCTTCCTCAATCGTGGCCTCAGTATTATAGGCCAATAGTGGACTTACCTCGAGGCTGACGTATCCATGCAGCCCATCTGTGCTATCATAGATAGGACGGAGCAGGTCTGCCGCAGTACGGATGTCTTCGGTGGCCAGAGCTTCATAGGTCTGCAGCACTCCCTCCGCAGATCGGGCCGAAGCCAGCAACACATCATCATAATCGGTGCTCCCAACAATGGCCTTTTCGAATATTGTGGGGTTTGAGGTTACACCACTGATGCCCTGGTCGATGAACTGCTGTAACTCTCCGGAAGTGAACAAACCACGTCTAATATAGTCAAGCCAGATGGCTTGACCAAGATCGCGGGACTGTTGAATGGCATTCGTCATTTCTGACCTCCTTAGCCATACTCACCCGTTATCTAAAGAACCCGCCTCTCGATAGCCAAAACCTTATCCAGGCGGCGCCGGTGCCGCTCCTCACCAGTAAAGGTCGCATTGAGAAATGCAGCTACAAATTCCACAGCGAGTTCGATTCCTATAACACGTGCCCCCAGGCAAATTACATTCATGTCGTCATGCTCTACTCCCTGGTGAGCCGAGTAGATATCGTGGCAGAGACAGGCACGAACGCCTGGCACCTTGTTTGCGGTTATACAAGCACCAACACCGCTGCCGCAGATGATGATGCCGCGATGAACCCGTCCCAAAGATACTGCTTCAGCAACTGCCAGTGCGAAATCGGGATAGTCATCTGTCGGATCAAAGACATGTGCACCAAGGTCGAGTACTTCATTATCCTGGCGCAGTCGCTCAATGAGCTCGCTCTTGAGTGAAAAGCCACCGTGGTCGGCTCCCAGCGCAATGCGCAACATCATTACACCTTCCCGTTTAAAAGTCGTTGTGCTTCGTCCACTACGTGTTGAGCGGTCAGTCCCAAACGCTTATAGATCACCTCGGCCGGAGCAGAAGCCCCAAAACGATGTAAGCCGATAACAGCTCCTTCGAGACCTACATATCGCTCCCATCCCAGCGGCGTACCCGCCTCTATGGAGACACGTGCTCGGATGCTTGGGGGCAAGACCCGGTTGCGATACTCCAACGGTTGAGCCTCAAAAAGTTCCCAGGATGGCATTGAGACGACGCGAGCCGAGATATTCGCCTTCTGAAGCAGCTTGCCTGCATCCAGGGCTACATGGACCTCGGAACCGGTACCAATCAGGATGACATCAGGCGTCGCTGCTGCTTCCCATAGCACGTATGCCCCGCGTTGCAGTTCAGCAGCTGGAGCCAGTGCGCCCCTGTCTAGTATGGGCAAATTCTGGCGGCTGAGTATCAAGGATGTTGGGCCATGACGGCGCTCAAGAGCAACCCTCCAGGCTTCAACAACCTCGGTTGCATCGGCAGGACGTATGGTCACCAGATTAGGTACCATACGCAACCCCATCAACTGCTCGATCGGCTGATGAGTCGGCCCATCTTCTCCCAGCCCAACGGAATCATGGGTGAAGACGAATATCACCCGAATACCCATAAGTGCCGCCAGGCGTACTGGAGGACGCATGTAGTCGTAAAAAACGAGGAACGTCGACGTGTAGGGAATACTACCACCGTGCAGTGCCATACCATTAGCTATAGAGCCCATGGAATGCTCGCGGACACCGAAATGCAGGTTGCGCCCTGTGTAGCTGCCAAAACCGAAGTCGCCTTGTTCCTTCAATAGCGTCTTCGTCGAAGGTGCAAGATCGGCAGAGCCACCCATCAAAGTATGAACCTTTTGCGCAATAGCGTTCATCACCTTCCCCGAGGCCTCGCGTGTCGCGACCGGTTTGTCCTGGGGACTGAAAAGCTCGTTCAGGGTACTATCCCAGCCATCAGGCAAATCACCACTCAGGTGTGCATCCATTCGCCGGGCGTCATCGGGATAAGCCTGGCGATATGCTTCCAGTTTGGCCTGCCATTGCTCCTGACACTGCCGTCCTCGTTCCTGCGCCTGACGGAAATGCGTTAAGGACTCAGCAGGAACGGTGAACGCTCCATCATAAGGCCATCCTAACTTTTCCTTGGTTGAACGTACTCCCTCGACACCCAGCGGCTCGCCATGAACCGCTGCAGTCCCGGCCTTGGGGCTGCCGTACCCGATGGTGGTTTGGCAGATAATCAAACTGGGGCGATCGGTTTCAGTTTGTGCCATGCGAACTGCTGACTCCACAGCGGATATATCCATGCCATCGATGGGGCCAACAACATGCCATCCATATGCCCGGAATCGCTGTGCTACATCCTCCGTGAACGCTATGTCCGTGTTTCCCTCAATAGATATACCGTTGTCATCATAGAGATAGATGAGCTTGCCCAATCGCAGTGTACCTGCCAAAGAAGCTGCCTCCGCGGACACCCCTTCTTCAAGATCACCGTCGGAAACAATAGCATAGGTATAGTGGTTAATCATCTCGTAGTTTGGCTGATTGAACTGCTCTGCTAACCACCTCTCGGCGATTGCCATTCCCACTCCATTGGCAAATCCCTGCCCCAGAGGACCTGTGGTCGCCTCGACACCGGGCGCAAGACCGTATTCAGGATGACCGGCTGCTTTACTGTCCCACTGTCGAAAGGCTTTAAGATCTTCAAGTGACATATCATAGCCTGTGAGATATAAGAGTGAATACAGCAGAGCCGAGGCATGACCTGCAGAGAGGATAAACCGATCGCGGTTCGGCCACTCTGGATCACCAGGATTATGTGTCAAAATGCGATCCCACAACGCATAGGCCATTGGGGCTGCGCCCAGAGGCGCACCGGGATGACCGGAATTGGCCTGCTGCACGGCATCGATCGCCAAACAGCGGATGGTGTTGATACAGAGTTCGTCTACATTTGCTACAGTCAAGTTATACTCCTTTGTCTCGAATCGGCCAGGTAATAAAAAGTCGGCCAACAATATTATAGGGCAAAGTTACTATTAGCTCCAAATATTGTCAATAGCTTGAAGTCAAAGGCATATCCAGAACCACAATCCATATTCAGGCGATACTATAACTCGGACATCAGAGGGAATATGAATGTGGCTACCTGTAAAACCGGAGAAACGTCTAGCGCCGACCTCATAGACAAATCCACAGCTACCGTATGCTTCAGCTTCATCTATTTGCTCCAGCCAATAGCTATCGACGGGCTCAGCAGTGACTATGCTCTCGTACCAGGTCAGCTTGAGACGTGATAGTTCCCCCTGTTCTGCCAGACTCAGAACGACATCCATGGCCGTTACGACACCGGGGTGCAGAACATCATCCCGAAGATCATGAGCAGTCACCTCTACATCCTGGAATGTCCGTACACTGCCAGGGCTCTCAATAACCACATCGGGGATAATAACTATTCCGCTGTTGTGTGACAGCCTTGCCACTTCCTCCTGAAAAGCGTGATTGATGCTCACTAAACGCTCGCTCTGTTCCTGGAACAGCCGAATATAAGTGTTATCTTTATAGGGGTACATATCCATGCGGAAGGCATTCGGTTCACGCCATCCATTTGAATAGTACGCCTCATACCACCACTCTCCCATGCCGTTGATAGTATCGATCACGTGGGTATCCATGCTTTCATCAAAATGATAATCCAGATCAATGTCACCGCGATCTGCCAAATGAACAACTATGTCAAACAGCGAAAAATGACCCGGTTGAAAGATATCGGGACGGAGCGTTTCCACCTCACTTGAGTCAAATACGAATTCACCAATAATCTCAATCCGAATCATTCCCATTCCTGCAGGCAAACTCCCCTCGTGAGATACAGATGGTTTCCATTCGCCCCCTTCGGTGGGCAGGTTATAGCTAGAGGAAGTAGAAGTATCACCCGAATCAACCGGCGTTTCCGAAACACATGAGACAAGCGTTACGGAGACAATTACTATGAGAAAAAGAAAGGTAACACCATTCGCATATCGCTTGTTAAGAAATAATCGGGCTGCCGGATTCTTTATCATGACAGTAAACGCAATCTATTCCGTGACAAATTTTGTGTAGAAATTTCAACATCAGGTTCGCCGACGAGAGATTAGCAGCATCCAGGATAGGACCCACATGCTCCGTTACCCCTTGAGCATAAGGCGACTCATCGGAAAGGAGTAGAATGACAGATTTAAGATGCTATGGATATGTGCCTGTCAAGCGTGCTTCGTTTACCGCTAAATGCAGTTTTAGTGAATAGACGGAACCATTTCTACAATGGAAAACCAGCCGTTAGGGTCCGAATGCCAGTTCTCGACGTTCAAATTAGCCTGTCTGGCCATATCTTCGATGCTCTTCCTGGTAAATTTCCTCGAATTCTCTGTATGTATAGTTTCACCTTCATGGAACTCTATCTGTTCTCCGATAGATTCTATATTCACTGAAAAGTCGCACTTAGCACGCAAGTGCATCTCAATTCGATCATGTTCGTCATTGTAGAAGGCCAGATGATCGAAACAGGAAGAATCGAAATCAGCATTCAATTCATTATTCAATACACTCAATATATTCTTATTAAACTCAGAAGTGGTCCCCTGGGCATCATTGTAGGCAGATTCTAAAGTCTCTCTGGATTTGACCATATCAAAGCCAATCAAGAGTCTATCTTCCCATTTCATGTTCTCAGAGACACTCTGTAAAAAGGATATGCTCTCCTCTTTTTCCATGTTGCCTATCGTGCTTCCCAAAAAACAGAACATAAGGGGATACTCAGTCGGAACCAAATCCAGCTGGGAGGTAAAATCAGCCACTATTCCGAGCACCTGCAACTCGGGATACCTTTCGATCAAGTCCAGAGATGCTTCTATCACCGCTGACTCGCTGATATCTACGGGAATATAGCGTAAAGTAGCCCTATTGGTTTTACCGGCCGCATCCAGCAGGACCCGTATCTTCACGTTGGCACCAGAACCAAGTTCCACAAGCTCTTTGTGGTTAAATCCTCCCATCAGTTCCGGCGCGATATCCTCCAGAATCGATAGTTCGGTTCGGGTTGGGTAATACTCAGGAAGACAACAGATATCTTCGAAAAGTTTCGAGCCGCTAGCATCATAGAGATACTTGCACGGCAAGTATTTCTGAGAAGCTGTCAGTCCTTCTCGTACATCTTTCGCAATAGTACCGTTGTATTCCTCGTCCACAAAGTTCATGATCTCGAACAATCCCGACGTCGACCTGTGGACCTTTTTTGAGTATCTCATAGCTGCTTGAATCCTTCCATCATCTTTTTTTATCAAACCTAGCAACATGTTACCAAATCTAGCGACATGAAACAAAACGTATGGTTTCTTTCGTCTCATGAAGTGCCTGGTTGAGAGTTACAACTGTGCGGTCAATTTCTTCATCCGTAGTCTCCAATCCAAGCGAGAAACGGACAGCACAATGCGCTTCCTCCTCAGATAGCCCCATCGATGTTAACGAATAAGAAGGCTCAGGGGAACCTGCACGGCAAGCAGAACCTGAAGAAATAGCGATCCCCTTCTGGTCGAGAGCGAGAACCAGTGACTCTCCCCGAATACCGGGTAGCGTTACATTCAGGGTATTCGGGAGACGCTCTTCCCCATGACCATTCAGTTTCATATCGGGGACAAGCACGTGAATTTCTCTCTCCAGCCTGTCACGCAACTCCCGCACGTGACTCATCCGGGAAATGTGACCGATAGCCAGATCAGCAGCCCTGCCAAGCCCGACTATCCCTATCACGTTCTCGGTTCCGGCGCGTAATCCACTCTCCTGATGCCCGCCGCTCACCAGGGGATCCAGTGTAACACCTTTGCGCACATATAAAGCACCGGTACCTTTTGGGCCATGAAACTTGTGCCCCGAAATTGTCAGCAGATCCACTCCTAGATCATCGATATCCAGGAGCACCTTTCCCACCGCCTGCACACTATCCGTATGGAAAACTACGCCCTTTTCTCTGGATATACCCGCTAATTCAGCGATAGGCTGTATGGTTCCTGTTTCATTATTGGCCAGCATTATACTGACCAGACAGGTCTTTTCCGTGATAGCAGCAATAAGGTCTTCCGGGCGTACTCTTCCATAACTATCCACAGGCAAATATGTTACTGGGAATCCGTGGTCTTCCAGCCAGCGACAGGAGTTCAATACTGAGGGGTGCTCGATTGCGCTGGTTATAATGTGATTCCTGTTATGAGCACTGGCGAAGGCCACCCCCTTAATCGCAAGATTATTTGCCTCCGAACCTCCACTGGTAAATATAATGCGTCGTGCGGTACAATTGACCAGCAAAGCTACACTCCTGCGTGCAGTCTCGATCGCAGTACGAGCCTCTTTACCAGCGGAGTAGATACTCGAAGGATTCCCGTAACTCTCCAGGAAACCGATCATTGCTTCTTTCACTTCCGGAGCGATGGGTGTAGTAGCATTGTGATCGAGATAAATTCTGCGATTACTCTGATTTCGAGCAATCGTATCATCGAGCGTATATTCACTCAATCCACCGATAGCGCCTGTAGTACCGTTAGACACCTTACTGACATTGCACAGCAAGGCTTTATATACAGGGAATCCAGAAATCGGATCATACCGTTGAATATCGGTCAGTTCATTGATACACGCATTGCGCCACGCCTTTGGCCCCAGAGCACCCCCACCCGATCCGTTGGCCTCAATAGCACCCCTTACGATGTCATCAGTAACAAAGGCATACATTCCAACGTGTCCTCTCTTCGTTACAATGTTAACGAAGTCACCATGCTCGATACCTCGCTCCTGAGCATCGAGTGAATTGATCATCACCGTAGGTACAGGTTTTTCCCTGCTCAGACCGGGAATTGTATGATGCAAGGTATGCAGATCGATATTCGAACGAGCCCCTGAATTAAAGATGAGCGGGAACTGCCTGGCAAGCCCTGGTTGAGAGAAAGGCCCTTCTCCCGGTTCAACGTAGACAGGCAATGAATCATAGCCGTGCTCCTCCAGGATCGAGGACGCGATCTCGAACTTACCCGACGGTGTCTCAAAGCCAGGTTGCCCGTCCTTCCGCAGCAAGCCCTTTTCCCACTTCTTGTACTGCATCATTACCGTAGGAACACGCACTATACCGCCCGCAGCGCACACATCTTCGGGTGTAAATTGAGAATCCTTGAGCACTCTTGAAAGCAGTTGCTCCGTATTCTGCGGGTAGAGATGGCCGTAACCCAACCGCCGGGCGAGTTCAGCAAGAATCATGAAATCACTTCTCGCCTCGCCGACGGGTTCAATGACCTGTTCCCTGATTCTGAACATGGGGCCGTATACCATATACGATTCTATCTCATAGTAGGTTGCTGCGGGTAATAGAATGTCGGCATATGCCGCATCAGCAGTGAGCTGGCGATCTATACATACCAAGAAATCCAGTCCCTTGAGCGTCTCCCGCCACACAGCGGATTGTGGCCAGGAGGTAATGATGGAGGCACCCAGGCTGATAAGCAGACGGATAGGATATGGTTTGTGGTTCAGGACTGCTTCAGGGAGAATGTTAGCGTGAAATTCACCCCGATAGTTGGTATAAATCGGGAAATTGTTGTATCCCGCTGCTTTTCGGACATCGGGATTCGGTATCAGCCCTTCACGGTTAATGGGGAATTTATTCTGGGCCATACTGAAGCAGTGTCCGCCGGGAACATCGAGTTGACCCGCAAGAGCCCACAGCACCATTGTTGCACGAATGGCTTGAACCCCGCCATCGCTGTATTCGAGACCGCTATACATGACAGGCGCTACTCCACTCGTCGTTGCCATTCTCCGTGCGAGAGACCTGACCGTATCGGCGGGAACGCCAGTGATATTCTCTACAACCTCCGGCCTGAAATGTTGAACGTAGCGGTTGAAATCATCAAAGCCGACGGTCCAGGAATTGACAAAATCCTCATCATATAACTCTTCTTCAATAATCACATTGCACATTCCGAGAGCAAGTGCGCCATCTGTGCCCGGGCGAATTGGCACCCACTGGGCATTCGAGTATTTGGCCATTACCGTTTTCCGTGGGTCTATCACCACGATCTCGGCTCCCCGCTTATGTGCCTCCTCGATCCTGATGAAATCGTGGGGAGGACAATGTGCTGCGGGATTCTTCCCCCAGATCACGATAAGTTTGGCGTTCTCAATATCAGAGAACATATTGATGAACATACCCCCCATCGTAACATGAGGGGCAATCATAGCAAATGCTACATAACAGAGTGCACCGACTCCGAGGGTATTTGGAGAGCCAAAGGGAAATAAAACGCTCGCCGCTGATGAGACCGCTACACCTGCCGGCTGGTAGATATCACAAAAAGCCTGTTCGAAACTCCCGCTGCCAGTATAGATTGCGGTCGCTTCTGGACCCGACTCATCCTTGATTTGATCGAGCCTGGCCACTATCGTCTCATACGCTTCGTCCCAGGAAATCCGCTCGAACTCATAGGTGCCCTTGGGTCCCGTGCGTTTCATCGGATAGAGAAGGCGATCCTTGGAATATACGATACTCGGTGAATTCTCACCCACCCTGCATAACGCCCCCATATCCGATGTCTCATCAGCACGAACACTCTTGAGCTTACCATCACTATCATAGGTGACAATAACCCAGCATCCGGCCGCACAGACCCCGCATATTGCCTGCTTTTCATTGCTTTTGAGAGCTACCATAGTACAGCCCTCTCCGCCATAGTGAGTTCGAATACCCCTGACATCAGTAGGGTAATGCTCTTTTTGCTCTTGCCTCCTTCAGTGCAACTGCATACCATTCCAGCTCGTTCAGGAACTGTTGAATAAACTCGTGGGTTTTAGGATTTAATGGTTCACCTTCTTCGGTAAAGGCATCCTGAACTCGCGGTATGGGAAACAGTGTTGGGATAGTTACCGTCCCGATCTCGGCCAGGAATGCCCGCAACTGCATTGCTGCCCTAACCCCACCAAACATTCCCCCGGAGTAACACACTATCCCCGAAGGCCGGAAAAAGTACTCCTCCAAAAAATGATCCATGAGATTGGTCAAGGGTGGAGGGATACTGTGATTATACTCACCGCTTACTACCACAAATGCATCTGCGTTACGTATCATCCCGGCCAGTGTTTCGAGGGGCTCAGGGGCTTTGCCTGCTTCGTATTCTTTATACATCCAGTCCAGTAGCGGCAATTTGTATTCAAGGGGATCGATCAACTTTACATCATGACCACGTGCTTTCAACGTATTCACCACGAACTTCGCCGCTTTGATTCCCTGTCGCTCGCTTCGAACCGAGCCGTAGAACACCACAGTATTCAGTGCCATAGCACCTCCTCAAACTTGATTCGCTCAAGTATTCTAACCTGAGTATTCGCCGCACAACGATTCTGACACAGCGTTTTCAACAAATGACCCTGTATACTCTAACCACTTTGTGTCGACTTTTCCCCGTTGGGTTCATTCCGAGCGTTGCACCTACTTCTCGACCGTTACCCCTCCCCCGAATGCTACATGTTCCTTGATATTCATAGCGGCTTCTTTAGTCTCCAGATACGTCCAGACAGCATCCTTGTTTACTTTACCTCCAACATTAAGGTCATAGTAGGATGCCAATCCCTTCCAGGTGCAGGTGGTATGTGTATCCGTTTTCTTGAAATACTCCCAATTGACCGATTTCGGTGGGAAATACACATTACCCTCGACCAGCTCATACTCATTACTTTCCGCAAGCACTGCACCATTCCATGTTGCTTTCGCCATTGTACCCCTCCTCAAACAGCGATTGGATATTGGGTATCTCCAATTTTTTCATCTGTCGTAGACTAGCACAATAGGAACAGTGTATATGAGCTGTACGTTATAAGTATGTGACTTTAGTCTCCAGAAAGTATTAGGGCATTATAGCAAATTGTATAAGAATGTCAAAGCTGTAACGGATAATAAAAAGTGGAAATTTCCAGACCGATTACGTAAAATGAAACCAGCGGCACGACACAATGCGTATGAACACAACCAACTGCGCTCCAGTTCTAGAATAAAAGGTAGCTATAGTGGACGAAAAAAGCCTCGAAATGCTGGAATTCCCCAAAGCTCGAGAGATACTTGCGAGATTCACTTCGTTCTCGGCAAGTCAGCATCTGGCACTAAACCTGAGACCATCATCCGACCCCGCTCTGATATCACAGTTGCTAAGCCAGTCGGCAGAAGCTCGTCATCTCCTTTCCCTGGAGCCTGATTTCTCGATTGGAGGATCGGTTGATATCAGAGGCGACGTTGAAATGGCAACGAGGGGCAAGGTCCTCGACCCCCAGGTTCTGCTTACTGTTGAGGCAACCTTAGCCATCATACGCCGTGTACGCGCCGGTATTCAGAAGCATTCTGATGAATTTCCCCTGCTGTGGAGTATCGCTGAAAATATCGTTGAACTGCCCCACATTGAAGAAGAAATAAAAAGAAGCATCTCTCCGACCGGCGAGTTACTGGACTCAGCATCAACGGAACTGGCAGCCCTGAGGAGTCAGTCAAAAGAAACAAACCAGCAGTTGCTCGAGCACCTGGAATATATCATACATTCCCCTCAAGCACAGAGATTACTCCAAGATTCGTTCATCTCAGAGAGGGAAGGACGATACGTCATCCCTATCAGAATAGAGCTACGCAAGGAAATGAAGGGCATTGTCCACGATGTCTCTAACACAGGTGCCACAGCATTTGTTGAGCCCTGGTCAACTGTGGAAATGGGGAACGAACTGCGGCAACTAACAATTGAAGAAAAAAGGGAAATAGAGAGAATACTCACCGCAATCAGCGCCGAAATATGGGCTTATGAAGCAGAGATATCCCATAATGTAGAACTACTTGCGGAGATCGACCTGGCGCTGGCTAAGGCCAGGTATGCTGCCAGAGTAAACGCCACCGAACCCACTATCGACCTCGCGAGCAGAAGCAAACCAGGGAAACAAAGTCCAGGAGCAGGTGCGCTGCGTCTGATCAATGCCCGACACCCACTCCTCGGAGACAAGGCAGTACCTCTCACTGTAGAACTGGGGAACGACTACTCAATACTCATTATCACAGGGCCCAACACCGGCGGCAAGACGGTAGCTCTGAAAACAATCGGGCTACTCACTCTGATGACCCATGCAGGTATCCCCATCCCTGCAGCGGCTGAAAGCTGTATTCCCATCCTGGATGGCGTATTCGCTGACATCGGAGACGAACAGAGCATCGAGCAAACACTCTCCAGCTTTAGCTGGCACATGGGCAATATCGTCCACATTCTCCGCTCCGCTACCGAAAGGAGTCTGGTACTTCTGGATGAACTGGGGACCAGCACAAATCCCGGCGAAGGAGCTGCCCTGGCACGTGCAATACTGCTCGATTTCCTGGCAAGAGGAAATATAGCCGTTGCTACTACGCATTTCAGCGAACTCAAGATGTTTGCCCATACCACACCTGGTTTGCGAAATGCATCACTGGATTTCGATCCGGTCACACTCATGCCAACATGCCTCTTCCGGCACCTCTGCCACCACAGCCTCGGTGGTGAGCAGCAGTCCGGCTATGCTGGCGGCATTCTGCAG
>JAXHUK010000036.1:0-17731 GCA_034189725.1 Chloroflexota bacterium
GCGGAACGCCAGCTCCTCCACGAAGCCGGTGGCTACCAGGAGGATCAGCGCCGGAACCACTAGCTCCTGCCATCCCAGGGAAAGAATCAGGGGTTCCGGTTTCAGAATGTAGTATTCGACCAGGCCGAAAATGATGCCGGTTAACGCTATCAGGCCCTGAACAAGAATCGAGCCCCTGGTAAGGCCAACCTCCTGTGGCGAAAGGTCGAGCGCCCTTATTACAGTAAAGATGCCAGCGACCAGGGGAATGGAAATGAACAGGTACCAGTATATCTGTGAGAATTCCAGCAAAGGCATGGAGAGACCGAGTATCCGTATCAGGGGAGCCAGGCCCAATGCCAGCAGTAGCCTGTACGAGGGATTTTTTCCGACCAGCGCACTGTTACTAATAATGAGGAACAGGATAATGAAGTGGAATGCTACACCCCACAGCGGTCCCACTACCGCGGCGAGCGCCTCTGCAGCGGCAATAGCTGCCAGATAGGTCAAACACAGCGGGGTTGTTCTCATTCCTCCTCTATCACATCGAGCCAGATATGAAGCTTTGAACAGGGTTCATCCCCATTCCCTTCATAGAGCAAAAACTCGACCTTTTGATCGTCACCGACCCTGAAAGGAACCAGGTTGACCTTTTCTCGCCACTCCTGCTCGGTGGCCAGGTCGATAGGGCCTATTTCCTGCGCAATTTCCCCATCGAAAATTACCTCCACCCTGTAGCTGGCCTCGCGGTGCTCGTGGTTTATTATGCCGATGGTCACCTCGGCCTGCTCGCCCAACACAACCCTCTGGGGATAATGCTCAATCGAGTCCTCGGCGCCCAAAATATAGAAATGAGTGAAGGGTTCCTCTGTCCTAGGCGTGGCCAGTACAAAGACCAAAACCGCCAGTGCCCCTATGGTTGCCAGCACCAATCCAACGGAAAGTGCCCTGTCCAATCTGCTTGTGCCGTCCAGGCGGGGCATTTTGATCCGGAGACCTGGCTCGAACTCTTCGCTTTGAGGCAGATTCCGTCGCCTGGCTAGAGCAACCATTGAGCTGATGAGTATGAATGACGTGATAGCGATAAACACAGGCTCGAATCTGATTCCCCAGGGTGTGTAGTTGAGAACGAGACCTGTCAGTGCGATAACAGCAAAGCTCAATACCAGGCTCAATCCCACGCGCTCGAAGTTCCCCATGCTATCCTTGCGCGGGAAAAGGGCGGCCATCAGGGTATAGCCGGGGAAGAATATCAGGAATGCTACACCCAGGATGATCCTGAATATGCCTGTGGTGAATACTGCGATCGGTGTCAGAGCCAGAGCGAGTGCTACAGTGATGATCAGGTCCACTACTGCCCCCTCGCTGCATCGGGGCTGAGTCTGCACCCCAGAATCCGTCCCAGTCCCAGCAAACCCAGGAAGGCTATAACGAAGAATATCGGGCTGGAGAGGTCGTGGAACAAGCCGCTGGCAGCCTCGATACTATGGTAGTTGGCTACCAGGATAATAGAGACAACCCGCAGGATATTGGCCAGGACAGCTATGGGGAAAGCGACGACGAGAATGATCACTCGTTTGTATATCGGACCCTTCAGTACGTAGGCATAGACCGCCGCCAGCGCCAGTAAGGCGATAAGGGTGTTAATGCCGCTGCAGGGCAGGCCAATAGTGAACGTAGTATCCCCGAGGTGGATCTCGGGGCCAGCAGTCGTGACAGGTAATCCTGCCACGCTCAAAAGCCACGCTGCGGAAGTGACGGAGATAGATTGCAAAAAGAAACCTGTCTCCTGAATGAAAGGCGGGGGGATCATGAACAGGAGGAAGCATAGCGGGAAGGCCATCGCCCGCGTTGCCCTGGTGCCGAAAAAGGAAAGCGAGAGGCCACTGAGCACGATCAACAGGGACAGTGCGCAGAGGAAGCGCATCCCCCAGACGAAACCCAGTATGTAGACAAACGCCCCCAGCGCCAGAACAAAGGCCCCGGTGATCGATGGCTCCTTGCCTTTGAGTTCGCTGCGTTTGGTCCACACGAAAAAGCCGGAAACCACCGGTACCAGGAACCCGTGGCTGTAGTAGGGGTTGGAGAGCCAGGCCTGAAACAACCAGCGAAATGTAGGCCAGTAGAGCAAAACCAGAGATGCAGTGGCAACTACGGTAATTATTATCGATCTACGCTTCATAATCTGTTTTGTCAGCAGAGTCTTGCTTATCTCTAATCCTGGGATAGACAATGATCGCCACGGGCACTAATAACACAAGGACAATGGCAAGGTATCCCACGGCGCCATGTTCGATGAGGCGTAGCGCCAGCGGATTCCACTCCTTGCGTTCGGCAGGCTCGAACATGTAGGGAATAGTCAGAGCGATGAAATCCTTCTCCACTTGCAGTATACTATCATACGAGCCATCGAGCGGTGCCAGAGCTTCTCCCTGTATCATCGTGATGGTATCCGAGGTGAATTGATTGCCTTTGACGTAGCAATACAGGATAACGCGACGCTCGATGATCTCGTCATTGATCTCCTTGAAAACTACCATTCGGGCAAGCGGTATCGATCTGCTCGAGCACGGTTCCTCCATCCAGTTTGTATTGGTTACGACCACATTTTCTTTCGCCTCCTCCTGAACACTGTATCCCTGGGCGGCATAGCACACGGATGGCGGGTGAAAGCTCGACTGGGTCCGGGATTGCATAATAGTGAAGTATATCGGCTGGTAAAGCCCCGGACGATCGTATCCCCGCAGCAGAATGACATCCGCCCCCAGCATCTCTTTCACTTCTGTGGTATCGTAATCATAGCCCTTCCAGTCCTCGATTTCCAGAGGGAATGTGGCGATGTGCTCCTGGCTGCTGAAGTTCAGCTTTGTCCTGACATACACCTCATCGCCTGATGAGTGATGTAGCTCGGAGTCGATAAAGGTGACTGCTGGTGAGAACAGCAGCGATGGTGCCGAGAGGAGTATCACAATAACCAGAATCAGTGCCAGAAGCCCCAATGGTAGTGAGTACTGTCTGTAGTATTTCATAGCTTATGATAGATCACAGGTTATATACACGAAATGCGCCACTCAAAACCTAGGATTTCGTACGCCTCACCCTGGGATACAGTAGCATCGCCAGGGGTATCAAGACCAGTACCGCTATGAGCACCCTTCCGCCCCATGACCGGGCAAGGTATATGGCCAGCATCTCACCTTCCTGTTCGATAGGCTCGAACAGAAGGGGCACGATCTCAGCCATGAATCCCTTTGTTTGCGTAAGCGCCTCGTCAAAGGGGCCCTCGATCGGTGCCGCTGCAGATACTTCTATCATAGTAACCGTGTCCTCAAACAATCGGCCCTTTACATAGAAATAAAGGGCAATCTCACGCTCGTTCACCTCCCCATTTGATTCCTTAAACGCTACCAGCTTCCTGGCATCGATCGAGATCGGCTCGGTGGCGCTGGCCCAGGTTCCGCTCGATACTATGATTTCCTCCATTCCTTCCTCTTCGATCTCCCAGCCGGTTGCCTGATAGCAAATAGGTGGGGGATGGAAACTCGAGGGTTCCTGCCCTTGCATGATCACGAAGTCGATCGGTTGATAATACGAGGTGTTAAGATAAGTGCGAAGCAATATGAAGTCTGCATCCAGGTTTTCCGCCATCTCCGATGAGTCGAAATCAAGTCCCAGCCAGGGGCCAAAGTTCATGGGGAATGTCTTCATGTGCTCGACGTCACCGAAGTCCATCCTGGTGCGTATTGGCAGTTCGTTCTCCGAAGCATAACGCAGTTCGGTGCCGATGAATGTAGCCTGCGAAGCGAGGATATTGCTGGGGATCGAAACCAGAGCGACAATAACCAGAGCGAGGATAAGCCCTCCGATAATTGTGGAATATTGTCTGAAGAAGCTCATACTGCCGCCTCACGGAGGGAGTGTTCGTCAGAACGCTCCTATAAGCTGATGGCTAACGATTTAATCGAATTCTGCATCAAGAATTGGCAGCAATCTCGCCCTGATGCGGCTTGCCTCAAGAACTACGATACTGCCTTGATCCAGTTCTTCCTTAATGTTAAGTAGATTAGCAATTAGCAGCGCCAATTGGGATTCAGGGCGTTTCCGAGGATGGCGCAGCAATATCACAGAGGGCTTTTTCTTATGCCGCAACGCTAGTAGTGTCCCAAAGTCTGTATCCGCCGAAACGAGAGTGCGTCCTTCGATATCAGCTCGTTTGAATACCTCCTCATCGGAAGCGGATTGCATATTGTAATCTCGCACATGCGCTGCATCGTATCCAGCCTGCTTTAGCCCTTCTGCGACAATGGGCGAAAGGGCATTATCCACCAGGAATCTCACGAAGTGCTCACCAGTGGAATTTCTCGTTCTCTTACTGCTTCAGCGGCATATTGCAGCGATTGACGAACATCATCAGGCTCAAGGTCAGGGAATGACTTCAATATATCCTCCACACTCATCCCATCAGCTACCATTCCCACCACTGTGGCTACTGGAATGCGTAAACCTCGGACACAAGGCACCCCGCCCATTTTTTCAGGTTCAACGGTGATACGAGTAAACTTCACCCTTGTTACCTCCCCTCGCACTCTTTTTGGTAGCGACGGCCAAAATCGAGAATTTAGAAGACCGTCCCCTGTTGATTCCCAACTTCTGGTTACTGAATTCATCCATAACCGCCCCCACATCTCCCATACAAGTTGCGTAATCGCAACCGACCTGATAGCACTGCACTACAGGTATCTTACCTGTGCCGCATACATAAGTCAAAGCTTTCAGAGGATGGAGGAAGGCGGCAAGAACCCTTGCCGCCTTCTAGCGGAAATCTCAACACAATATCCTGCCCCATAATGACGATTATGGGGATATCCTCTACGGGTATGTTGCCTGATGTGGGGTAACATACCCGTAGTCATGTCATGCTTCATCCCGAGTCAGATGGGCCTAGGTATCGCTCTCGGCTCCCTTACGCCTTCGCAGTGTATAATATCCGCCCATAACCACCAGTCCCAACGAGAGCAGCAAGATGGTCATCGCCTCGGGGTAGATATGGAATCCCCACTCATCACAGGAAAAAGCGTCTAACCCGTCATAGCCGCAGTGGAAATAGCCACTTTGGTTATCAGCGACGATCTCCCAAAGTGTGCATACTTCGAGTTCAGGTGGCAAATCCACGCATACACGGAATGCTCCAGTGGCATCAGCCGTGACTGTTGCCATCAGCCCAGGGCCCCCCAGACTTGCGAGCTCATCACCGCAGGTTACATGAGTGCACTGCTCGTAGGGCACTATCCAGATATCGTAGCTCTCATCAGGGGTGAATCCCAATCCATCCACACACAAGGTGCTGCCGGGCAGGAACTCGTCAGTGGGATCACCGTTTTCATCCAGGGAGACTACTACCATGTTGGATGGTATCTCGATCCAGGCATCGTCACAGTCCACAACCCAGGGCCCTCCGGCGTCTATCCTGCCCTTGGCACACTGAATGTTGCGGTTGTGACAGAAGTGGACCACCTCAGCCTTGAACTCAAAGACCAGGCTCTGTTCTGGCTCAAGCACGAACCCGGGTGAAAAGTCGTCCAGCACTACCTCACGACTGGCAATAAGGTCAATAACGACCTCTTCGACGTGATACTCAGCTCGTTCTCCTGTCTTCTTGTCCAGCAAGACAATTGTGTCACAAAAGCCGAGTACTCCGTCAGGATCCGTGTCTGGATTATCGATCCATTCCATGAGAAGGTAGTGCCCGCGGCAGCAAACCTCGCGCCACTGAGTGCCCTTGGGATCGGTCACGTCGATCTCTTCAAAATCCAGCACGGAATCGATGTACATTTCTTCGCCTTCCGGATTCGTTACCAGGACGGTGTAGGGTACTTTTTCGACGTGGAACCATACAGTCCTGCCTGACTGCTCGTCCCACATATCAATCTGGTCGCAGTAGCTAAGCCGTCCATCGACGTTTGTATCCTCCCAGCTAGTAAGCTCATAATATGCGAGAGGATCTGAACAGAGGTCTTCGAATGCGTTATCCAGTGGATTATAAGGATTCCATCCCGAACTTCCCGCAACCGGGTGCAACACCAGAGGCTTGAAATCGTACTCCGGCGGTAAAGACATAGTCTCCCCATTCAGCGTTACATCATGGAGATTATTCAGGCTGCACGAGAGTATATCCCAGAATCTGATGTCCCACAGAGGAACATCGCCATCGTTTAAAATCTGGCAATAGAATCCGTACACCTCGCCGATTCTTGCATTATAGATCCTTTCGACCCTTTGCTCATTCTCATCCAGTACCCACTTCTCCACATCGATGCTCGCCTCTTGTGCCACCGCCATAGCGGGTACAGCCATGGCGATGAGCGCAGCTATCATAACCGCTACGAGCATCAAACGTGCAAATGCACTGCCCGGACTTTTCCCTGAGTGTTTCATATCTTCCCTCCTTTCTTGTTCATGCCCTTCGTTAATCCCAATGCACAAATGCAGCTATCCCCATACTCACCCCCTTCAGAGAGATGGAAATGAAGAAATTACGTTTTATCTATACATCGCTGCTGGTGTCTTTGCGTCTATGCAGGGTGTAATAGCCGCCAAGGCTGGCCAGGCCCAGGGAGAAAAGCACAATAGTCATCGCCTCGGGGTAGATATGGAATCCCCACTCGTCGCAGGCCATGGCATCGAGGCCATCATCAACCTCCTGGTAAATACCATCGCCGTTATCGACAACGATCTCCCAGTGGGTGCAAATAAGCGACGAATCGCCTGGTATCTGCAGTATGTGTAGCGGTGGAATAGAACCGTCTTCCGCAGTCGTAACCGTCGTTATATAGCCCCACTCGCCCAGATTGGAGAGAACATCTCCTTCACGTACGTGAGTGCACTCAGTATATGGCACCACCCATACGTCGTAGGACTCGTTTTGATTGTATCCTTCTCCATATATCCACAATTCCTCTCCAGGCAGGAACTCATCCTGAGGCATGAACCATGGTGGTGGCTCTCCAATACTCTCTGGAGTTGTGTCTCCCGCTGTTGGCAGCACTGTGCCTGACATGACAATGGGCGGCTGGACACCGGTCGTTCCGAAAACGATCGCTGTATCCCAGCCCATGAATACCCACTCAGCTATGGCAATCTGAAGGTTTGTGCCCATACCGGGTTTGACCACCTCGGCAGCAAGCCCGATGTTTATGGTCTCGCCCGGTTCCAGGGGGTCTTCCATCAGGTTGAGATACCACACTACCGCAGTGGTGCCATCAGGAAGACTGAGTACCAACAGCGGAGCAGGGTCTGCATCAACGAGTTCCATAGTATCCGGCAGGAGGTCCAGAGCAATCACTCCATAGAATGGCCCTTCCTCCTCATTACGAATACTGCAGCGGAATTCCACTACTTGACCAACCACGGCCTGTATGGTGTCCACCCATTGACCGGTATCTGGGTCCCAGACATCTTTGATCACAGCAATGCCAGCTGGTAAATCTACTCCCCTGCAGTTGTTTTCTTCATTCAGTTCCTCTACATCACCAAAGCAATCGGTGCAGACTACCATCAACTCTACGACCAGACTGAAATCCTCGGGTTGAGCTACGAGGTTTTCTCTGCCGTCGCCGCTTGATTCTAGAAGCTTGTTTTGCAACAACCCCTCTATCCGTTCATCGTCACCTGCTCCCTCAGCCCCTATCAGGCCCCAGATAAGCTCCCACGGCGACGGCAGACAGAACACACCGCTATACGTTTCTCCAGGTTCGAGTTCCTCCGTCACCTCTTCGTAATCGAGCGGTTCCAACGCATTGAGAAGTTCCCCGAGCAGACACAATCCTGTGCAATGGCCTGCTTCAGCGCTGGCAGTTCCCTGGTTGAGTATCGTGTAATGAATAATCCAGCATTCCTCTACCTCGTTCCATTCTGTAGAAACATTCTCAATAACGAGGTCGGGCAACGCTGGCTGTTGGGCCACTGCTGGCGTAGCAGTGGCCGAGAATGCGATCACTATAGCCAGTACGACAGTAAGCGTTAGAATCCTGTTCATAGCTGACCCCCTTACCCCTAATTTAACATAAAAACCCACCCTCCCGTAGGCCCGGGAAAAGTGGGAATCGCAGTGTGTTCGAGAGTCCCTCGCCACATCATTTGACGACCTTAATATTATTATGTATTACTTACGTCGTAACTTCTGTACATACTCCAGATCTAGCAACCAGGTAATTTAATCCTGTGATCGTTCCTGTCAGCTCATTATGACTATATATATAGCAGAAGGTCTTTCAAGAATCACGGAAGCACTATAGCACTATTACTGAAAATGTCAAGAGGTAGAAGTATGTTGAATTGAGGTTATGTTGACAACCTGTACGAAATGTGGTAGCATTTTCGATACCTCGTTTGAGACAGCAACCCCAAGCTCACATTATACTAACCATCTGTATCGGACACGTGAATCTAGTGGATAGCGGACTTAAAAAAAAAGTACGAGAACAGTTCGATGGTGGTGAAGTCATGAAAAGTGAAGACGATGGTCCACCAAAAGATCATGAATCATGGAAGCAGCTAATCCTCGATAGTATCTCGGAATTGGTGATTTACCAGGACAGGCATCATCGGATACTATGGGCGAACAGAGCCACATGTGAATCAGCAGGTTTACCGCTGGAACAAATCACAGGCCGCTATTGCTACGAGGTACGTCATCAACAGAACGAGCCCTGTGCGGTTTGCCCCAATGAGAAAATTTTCGAAACCAGTAAACCTGAACAAGGTGAGATACATACTGCTGACGGAAAATTGCTCAGAGTCCGTGGTTACCCCGTTCGGGATGAACATGGCATCATCATTGGTACCGTTGAGGTTTCAATGGACATTACTGAGCAGAAAGAGCTGGAAGAGGCACTGCACAAGATCGAGGAATTCGGTTTAAATCTACTGACGAATCTCCCAAATCCTGTAGTGGCCATCAATCCCGATCGCTCAGTACGATACGTGAATCCTGCATTAGAGAAATTGATTGGCTTCCCCGCTGCTGAAATTGTCGGTACCAAGCCCCCCTTCCCCTGGTGGCCAGAAAGAAGCGTGGCACACTACAACGATCTTTTCGAGAATGCTGTCCATACAGGTGCGGAAAAGAGCGAGCAGCTTTTCAAGAACAAGAACGGGAATCCGTTCTGGGTGGAGATAACATCGTTTCCGGTAATTGTCAATGGTGAACCAGGTTATTATCTCTCGAGCTGGACCGATATTACGGAGCGCAAGTGGGCAGAGCAGGCGCTGAGAGAAAGTGAACATAAATACCGCGAACTCGTCGAGCGAGCGAGCGATGGTATTACCATACTTCAGGACCAAATTGTCAAATACGCCAACACACGTTCGCTGGAAATACTCGGTTATCCCCCAGAAGAGATCATAGGTCATCCAATTTCCGATTATATATATCCTGACGAACTTGCGAACGTCCTTGATCGCTATACTCGGCGGATGGCTGGGGAATCTATCATACCGATATATGAAACGGCATTCTTACATAAAGATGGGAGGAGAATAGACGTCGAATTGAATGCCGGACTCATTATGTATGAAGGATTTCCTGCCGACATGGTCATTGTCCGAGATATCACCGAGCGAAAACAGGCGGAGCAAGCACTGAGGGAAAGTGAACATAAATACCGCGAACTCGTCGAGCTATCGAATGATATTGTCGCTGTTGCCCAGGATGGGATCATTAAGTTCATCAACACACGTTCATCAGACATGCTGGGGTATGCTCCAGAGGAGATCATCGGTAATTCAATGTATGACTACATTCATCCTGATGCACTTGCTGATCTTAAAAAGCTCTACGCGCAGCACAAGTCTGGTGAGTATTTCACTCCGTTGTATGAGACAGCGATCGTTCATGCGGACGGCAGGAGGTTGGATGTCGAGCTGAGTGTAGGATTAATCACGTACGAGGGATATGCTGCTGAACAGGTAACAATACGTGATATTACCAAGCGTAAGCAGGCAGAGAAGGCTCTTCAGGAAAGCGTGGAGTTCAGGGACAGCCTCCTGGCAAACTCTCCTAATCCCATATTGGTTATTGATCCTGAGAGAGCGATCAAGTATGTGAACCCTGCGATGGAAGAGTTGAGCGGTTACTCGTCCACCGAGATTGTCGGCAGCACTCCTCCTTATCCCTGGTGGCCGGTAGAGGGTATTCCGATGTTTCACCTGTTTCTTGAAGACGCCATGCATTATGGAGCAAAACAGCGTGAGTTCCTTTTTAAAAATAAACGGGGAGAGCCATTCTGGGTCGAGATAACCTCAGCTCCCATTGAAAAGAACGGGGAGTTTGTCTATTTCCTTGCAAACTGGGTCGACATTACGCAGCGCAAGCAGGCGGAGCTCGCTCTCCAGCAGAGCGAGCAGAAATACCGATTTTTCTTTGACACCACACTGACCGGAACGTATGTCACTGGTTTCGGAGGAGAGATTTTGGCCGCCAATGAGGCGGGAGCAAGGTTGCTGGGATATAATAATTCCGAAGAACTGATTGGCAGGAATATACTTGACTTCTACAAGCATCAAGATGTGAGGGACACGGTTGTTCTCCCAAGAATCAGCGGTGGCAGCGCTCAGAACTTTGAATTGGAGCTAGTACGAGCCGATGGCACAGATTTCATTGCTTTGGTATCGATGATCATCGTGGAACTTCAGGGGAAGCGTGCTATTCTCTCCTCGGGCATGGACATCACCGAGCGCAAGCAACTCGAAGAAAGCATACGACACTTGAACAGCGTGTTACGCGCTATCCGCGATGTCAACCAGGTTATTGTCAGAGAGATGGAGCGTGATAATCTGATCCAGACCGTTTGCCAGAGACTAATCGGGTCTCGTGGTTATTATAGTGCCTGGGTTATTCTGCTGGATGAGGCTGGTGGGATTACAACCACCGCGGAATGTTGTATAGACGATCAGTACATAGCAATGGCCGAGCAGTTCAGGTATAGTGAGTTGCCCAATTGCTTCCGGATAGCGCTGGAACAATCAAATGTTGTAGTAATCGCAGATCCGCAGTCGACCTGCACTGACTGCTCTATGCTATATACAAACAAAGATAACAGAGGAAGAATGACCGTCTGCATGGGATACGGCGGTAAAATCTACGGGTTATTATCTGTTTCTATTCCCTCGCATATCATTCCTGATGACGAAGAGTCGTCTTTGCTCAAGGAGGTTGCTACAGATATCGCGTTTGCACTGCACAAGATGGAGTTAGAAGAAGCGCACAGCCAAGCGCAGGAAACCATAGCAGAATCTGAAGCGAAATACAGAACGATAATTAATTGTGCCAATGATGCAATTATCATTGCGAAAGGCCTGAATTTCGTATTTGCCAACAGTAGAGTTGATATACTGGGCTACACGCCGGAAGAATTCCTTAAATTCAGTTTTGAGGATGTTATGGCGCCGCAGAATGCCCAGATCACGACGGAGAGGCATCTTCGCCGTATACGTGGCGAGAGGGTTGAGCCAACATATGAGGTGGATATGATACATAGAGATGGCCATCATGTGCCGATAGAGATGAGCAATACCGTCATTGACTACGAGGGAGAGCTGGCGGTGTTGATCATTGGCCGCGATATCACCGAGCGCAGGCGAACGGAAGAGGAGAGAAAACGAATAGAACTACAAGCTCAGGTCACCGGGAGGCTCGCCTCTGTTGGTGAAATGGCGTCAGGCATTGCACATGAGATAAATAATCCCCTCACCAGCGTTATTGGTTTCGCTCAGTTGCTGTTGCAGCAGGAAGTCCCTGAGGCTATTAAAGCGGATTTGATAACAATCAATGAAGGCGCGCAGCAGGTGTCCAATATCGTGAGAAGGTTGCTCACGTTTTCCCGTCAAAATAAACCGGAGCGAGCTTATATCGATATAAACGATGTTCTGGCTACCACGCTGGCATTCCGATCATACAATATGAAGACTGCCAATATTAATCTCGTCACTGACCTCGCTTCCGATTTACCCTTCACGCTGGCAGATGCCGGCCAACTCCAGCAGGCATTCCTCAACATCATCATCAATGCCGAGACGGAGATGAAATCAATGCATGGGAGAGGCAATCTCTGGATTAAAACGGAGAGGATAGATGACTATATCCGGGTATCATTCGCCGATGATGGCCCGGGCATAGCCGAGAATAACCTGGAAAGGATATTCGAGCCATTCTTTAGCACCAGAGCCATTGGTGAGGGCACCGGGTTGGGCCTCAGTATCTGTCATGGTATCGTCGCTGAGCACAATGGCAAGATATATGCAGAGAGCCAGCTAGGCAAAGGTACTACGTTTGTGGTAGAATTACCTCTGGTTACCGAGATTATGTCGACAAGGGGAGCGACGCAGGCTATCGATGAAGCCGGGATGGTAACCAAAGCACAGATACTGGTTGTTGACGACGAGCCAACAATACTGCAGTTCCTGGATCGGGTGCTTAGCGATGAGGGTTATCTGGTAGAAACCATAGATAGTTCAGTTATTGCCCTTGAGAGGTTGGAAAGCGAGACATACGACCTGATTCTACTGGACATAAAAATGCCGTTCATCAGTGGCATCGAGCTGTATGAGCGTCTTCAGATTACGTCTCCGCTCACAGTTCCAAAGGTGGTATTCATTACAGGCGATGTTATCGGAGTACATACCAGTATTTTTCTATCAAAGACTAAAGCTGACTATTTTACTAAACCGTTTGACACGGAAAAGCTGAAGCAGGATATACGGAATATTTTGAACCGGCAGGATAGGTAGGAGCTACATGAGAAATGGCTGAGAAGAGGGATGAGATACTTGTCGTTGACGATGAACGTAGCATCAGAAAGGTTCTCCAGGCAACGCTCTCCCGGGAGGGTTATCCATGCCATGAAGCGAGCAACAGCGACCAGGCGCTGGAGAAGCTTGGAAATAACTCAATAGCCCTGGCAATTCTGGATATCAAGATGCCTGGTGAATCTGGGGCGGCGCTTCTACCCCACATAAAATCTCGGTTTCCTGATACGGCAGTCATTATGGCCACCGCTGTTGCTGATACTCGCCTTGCTATCTACTGTATGAGGCAAGGGGCGTTCGACTTCATAACGAAACCTCTCGATCTGGACGAGCTAATCCTGGTTGTTGAGCGAGCCCTGGAGAAAAGAGCGCTTGATATAGAGGTTAGATACTATCGGCAACATCTGGAGCAGAAGGTTCAGGAGCAGGCTACAAAGATACGCGATTCCTTTCTAGATGCCATAACCGCTTTAGCACATGCTCTGGATGCCAAGGATGCCTACACCAGCGGCCATTCTCAGAGGGTTGCTGAAATGGCTGTAGCTATAGCTGAAGAGTTGGGTCTGGCGCAGGACATGATCGAACGGATAGGACTCGCGGGCCAGGTGCACGATATCGGCAAGATAGGAATGCGAGAGTCTATACTTAATACAGCGGACGGGCTCACTGAAGATGCGTACAGTCATGTCAAGTTGCACCCTGAAATCGGGGGCCATATTCTAAATCCGCTGATGAAGGATAGTGAGGTTCTGAAAATCGTTCGACATCATCACGAGCACTATAATGGAAGTGGGTACCCCGACGGTCTTCGTGCCAACCGAATACCACTGGGCGCCAGGATTCTGGCGCTGGCCGATGCCTATGATGCTATGATCTCCGATCGCCCATACCGCACGGCGGTTAGCCCCGAGGAAGCCTGTGCCGAGATAGTGCGCTGTAAGGGCACACAGTTCTGCCCCAAGGTAGTCGATGCCTTCCTCAGGATGAGAGAACGCAGCGCCTCTGCGGCTTGATGCACGAATACCTCAGCCACACAATCTGCAGATAGAATCCCCTGGTGTTATGTCTTCCTGCCCCCGATTTATCGAAAAAAGCTCTGGCTAGTTATCAGTTCGCAGGGTGGGTTAAACCCACCCTGCGAAATCGATTCCCACCTTCAGCAAGACGGGTTAACCGGTAAAGGGGAAGTTCTGCGTATCAATAGAAATGGCTCCCCAAACTTATCAATACACAGAACTTTTAGAGCTGTCTTTGATCTGCCTTATTCTAAAAGGCACCGGCCGCTCACTAAAACAGGCAAACACCGATACAGGAATCCCATCATACTTGCCCAGGAGTGGCAAGAAGAAGCCATGGTTAAAGGAAAGTATGCCTCTAAGGCTGACTTGGCCCATCAGATCGGTATCTCACAAGCACGAGTAACGCAAGTCCTGAACCTATCGAAGCTGTCATCAGAAGTAATTGACTCAGTTGCTTCTCTCGGCGACCCTCTTCCATACCCACATGTAACCGAGCGCAGCCTTCGTTATCTTATAGAACTGTCACCGTCTGAACAACGTCAATGGCTTCATACATTGTGAATGTGACGGGAATATTGAACTCTGAACCACATAGGGGGCATCAGGTATCTCACCGCGTACTATCCCCTCTAAGCCCCATTATGTAAGCACACTATGGTTTCATGCTGCGGCGACGTATGGTTTGACCCATGCCCCGCGCCGTCTTCATTCCTGTGCCACAATAGCCCGCATACTCCACCAGTGCGTTGACCAGGCGCAGGAGGACCTGTGAGCTGTCATTCGCTATCCACTCCACATGCCCCATAAAACCCTGCTCGCGGTAGCGTCCGAAATGATGCGTCGCGGAATGGAGAGTCACCTCCCCCAACCTCATGTGGGCCTCGGCGTAATCCAGTAGTGACGTTCCCGGCATCGCAATCTCGGCAAATGCATTCCACTTGCGAAGGTAGCCTTCGAGGCAGATGCGGGGCTCTGGAGGAACAATGCCCGTTCGCCTGGTACGAAAGCCTGTAGGGGAGAGAAACTCAAGGGCGATATGCTTCAATGGCCGCGCAGCGGTGAGCAGTGAGGCATATGTTGCGAGACGTTCTACATGTGTCTGTTCCCACACGATGTCAAAGGGCACATGCTCCAGTACCAGCGGCTCCCTTCCCAGCGGATGTTCCGGATCAAAGGCAGCAGATAACGCCCCTGCAACCTCAGGCACCAGGAATGTGATCCGAACGTGATACTGCATTCCCGCGGTTGCCACATGACCAGCCTCGTGCCGCTGAAATGAACCTCGAAGGGGTGAGATAGTCCAGGGATGTTCCGAAGAAGAAGCGCCTGCAGGCGCATCGTGTAGTGACGCTGAGAGCACCGGGTTCACCAATTCCAGCCGTCGTAGCAAAGCAGCATGCACCGAAGCTACAGGGGTCGCCGTGAACAGGCATGGCTCCTGAGCAGCTAATGTTAGCTGGAATATGCCGAGCTCTGGCTTATTATCGTGATCCGATATCAATCCCGTCTCCAGGAACCCGTTTAGTTGTCAGTTGTCAGGGGTCGGGGATCAGCATTCAGGATTCAGTAGCTCTCCATCCCTGGCTCAGGATCGTTCCCCTCTGCTCTCTGGCACTACAGACAGAGCTAGCGAATATTTAGCCTAAAGTTCCCCTCGGTTCTTGAAGCTAAAACGTAGCCAAGTAAAGTGCGCCATTTATGGCTACATGAACTGGAATTTAAAATCGTGGCACTTTTTTTATACTCTATTCTCCGTATCATGTCAATCAATATCTGTCTACATTTTACATCCGTTTTAGCTACGATCTAGCTATAAAATAGCAGGATGATTATGGATTAGCGTTGATTGAAAAAGACAATCCAGAATGGCAAGACCTATACGAGGAGATTCTATATTGACTGGATTCCGACTTCCGTCGGAATGGTTGTGTGGGTGAGGGTTTTTTCATAGAACATAGAGTGAAACGCAACTATTTCATTGAAAAACAGAATCCAGTAGGGATATTCCATTCCGTTGAAAAACGGAATCCAGTTGCTTGTTTGGGTATTCCTCACTGCTACAACCCAGACAGAGATTTGAGATAGAGACTATTTTTCTCTGAGGCTATTTGATTATATCTCTGTCTCCCCTCTCTATCTGAAGTGTCTCAATCCCGTTTCCAGGAATCCATACAGTCATCAGTGATCAGTCATCAGGGTTCAGCAGCTATCCTATCTCATCCCTATGCTCAGGATCGTTCTCCCCTGCTCCCTGGCAACCGACCCCTGCCCCCTGGCAACTGAATCCAATCCCGTTTCCAGGAATCTCTCACTGCTACAAATGCCTCTAATGAGAGCTTTCCCAGTGCGCCAATAATCGTCTCAATCCCGTTTCCAGGAATCTCTCACTGCTACCTGCATGAATTTTCCGCCACCGCATTTTCCGGTTTGGTCTCAATCCCGTTTCCAGGAATCTCTCACTGCTACGAGATAATAGACGGTGTGGAATGGTGTAAGTGTGGCAGCGGGAAATATGTCTCAATCCCGTTTCCAGGAATCTCTCACTGCTACAACTTGCCAATGATGCATGGGCAACTTGGAAAGTTTTGTCTCAATCCCGTTTCCAGGAATCTCTCACTGCTACAACTTGCCAATGATGCATGGGCAACTTGGAAAGTTTTGTCTCAATCCCGTTTCCAGGAATCTCTCACTGCTACAGAAGGAGGAAAAATGAAACGCATTTGGGTCATCCCTGTGTCTCAATCCCGTTTCCAGGAATCTCTCACTGCTACTAATATCAATGCGGTCGACGCATTGATGGAGGAGTGTCTCAATCCCGTTTCCAGGAATCTCTCACTGCTACCGTTGATATAATAACAGCTTTAGGTTTTATTGAGGTGGCTAAGTCTCAATCCCGTTTCCAGGAATCTCTCACTGCTACCATTAGCCTCGAAAATTAGCTACGATTTGCGAGCACCACTGTTTTTCGACCATTTTATCTCGCCAAATCTTGCTCATCCGGCGAACACCATCGAATCTGTTTCAGGACATCGCTGAAGCTGTTGCGAGCACCCCCAGCGTAAGGCCCTCCAACTACCGATCCTCGCAACTCATTTTCGGCCTCGTTTACGCTCAAACTGCCCGAAATCTAGCCTGCGAGCACCTTTTCCGATTCTTGCAAAGAAGTATACCACTACTTCCCGCGATTGGCAACCCCTTAATTGAAGTGCAAAATGCAAATTGCAAAGGTTGACCTATGTGCAAAAGGCAAGATAGAAGTGATGAGCACCGTTCGTGGTGAGCCTGTCGAACCATGAACGGCCCTTCGACAAGCTCAGGACGAACGGAATTAAGGTCTATTTTAGGAATAAATATCAAATTGCAAAGACATTTCCCCTCATCATTTTTTTTTGCACTCTGCATTTTCCACTTCTCCTTCCCCGTCCTGCTCTGCCCTCACGAGGGCTAGACAAAAAAGTCCTTCAAGCCTCCTGTCTCCACAAGGGGTGTACCCTCCTCCTGCGTACGTCCCTGGCAGCGGCCGCACAGATGGTAGTAACGAATGCTATCTCCCGACCCTTTCACATAACGCCGGGCACGCGAGCGCAACTGGCGGAACTGGGTCAGGGTCAGGTTGCATTCAAAGACGCTCTTTTGTACCGGAGCACCATATCCCAGGAGTAACTCATGCAGCCGGGTGCGGCGGCGGTTGCTTGTGATATCATAGCAGACGACGATGTACATGTCACAGTATCTTTCTAGCCTAACGCGATCGGAACGCTTCATAGCCGGGGACGCGACCCTCGATGGCAGCAGCCAGGGCACGAGACTGAACTTCGAGCACGCGGTGGTACGTAGTGCGCTGCCCTAGGCGAGGGATGATAACGTGAGTTCGCAGTCGTTCCCCGAAGACACGGAGAACCTTTTTATACCCCTCGTGATCGAGGATG
>JAXHUK010000037.1:0-15176 GCA_034189725.1 Chloroflexota bacterium
CTCGAGGCTGTCGCAGATCCCTACAACGATCCCCCCCTTTGCCGTACCATCCAGTTTGGTGAGTGCGATGCCGGTGATTTCAAGGGCTTCGTGAAAGAGCTGGGCCTGAGAGATGGCGTTTTGCCCGGTGGTGGCATCAAGGACTAGTAGGATCTCGTGGGGGGCGTCAGGGACTTGCCGAGTCACGGTCCGGCGGATTTTCTTGAGTTCTTCCATAAGATTGACCCTGGTGTGAAGACGCCCCGCTGTGTCAATGATGACTACATCCGCGCCCCGGGCTTTGGCCGCGTGAATACCGTCATAGACCACGGCAGAGGGGTCGGACTTATCCTTGTGACGCACCAACTCAGCGGTGATACGCTCAGCCCAAACGGCCAGCTGTTCCACCGCGGCAGCTCGGAAGGTATCGGCCGCGATGAACAACACCCGCTTTCCTTGTTTCACATAACGGGCCCCGAGTTTGCCGATGGTCGTCGTCTTGCCGACACCGTTTACCCCCACGACCATGATGACATGGGGTTTTTCCGCGGCCATGGGGCCTGGTCCGGGCGGGACCTTGAGAAGATGGAGAATCTCGCTCTGGAGAGCTTCTTTAAGCTCCTTCGGATTGCTCAGGTCTTTTCTTTCCACCTTTTCTCGCACCTTTTCAATTAAGGCCATGGTGGTCTGCACACCGAGATCGGAGGTGATGAGGATCTCTTCGAGCTCTTCAAGAAGCGCCTCATCGATCTCCCTTTTCCCAAGCAAAAGTTGGTCCACACGGCTGACAAAACCTTGTCGCGTCTTGGAAAGGTGATTTGTCAGTCTGCGGAAAAAGCCTTGCTTTTGTCGCCCAGGAGCTCCTGTGGCCTCCACCGGCTCACAGGCCTCCTGAGAATTCTCGCCTTGCCGTGCCGGCTCAGGTTCAAAACCCTGCGTGACGGACTTCAGGGGCGCTTCTGGCGATTTGTCTCCCCCTTGTTTTTTTCTCTTAAACCATTTCAAGGCGATGAACTGTCTCTGCTTCGGGTTGCTGCACGATGGGCGGGGTTTGTCCTTTTAGGTTCAGCGAGACAAGCTTGGAAACGCCCTTTTCTTCCATGGTCACGCCAAAGAGGGCCTCCGCCATTTCCATGCTCTGCTTGTTGTGGGTCACCATGATCACCTGAGACCGTTTGCCGATTTCTTCGAGGAGGCGGATAAATCGAGATACGTTGACCTCATCCAGGGGGGCGTCAATCTCATCAAGGACGCAAAAGGCGGTAGGCTTGATCAGAAAAAGAGAAAAGACCAGAGAAATGGCTGCAAGGGCCTTTTCCCCACCGGAAAGAAGACTCATGCGCGTCAACCTCTTGCCTGAGGGGCGAACCAGGAAAGAAACTCCTGACACCAGGGGCCGTTTCGGATCCGTGAGCACCAGGTTGGCTGTTCCTCCCTCGAAGAGCTTGGGGAAAACCTCTTGGAGTTTTTCCTTGACGGCTTTGAAGGTCTTCATGAACTGTTTCAGGGACACCCGGTTGATCTTTCGGATAACCCGATGCAGGGTCTCTACGGCGGCGATGAGATCGTCGCGCTGCTCGGTGAGAAGACGGTGTCTTTCGTCCAAGGTTTCGTATTCCTGAATGGCTGTGAGGTTGACGTCTCCAAGCCTGGCCATCCTTTCCCGGCATGCCGCGAGGGCTCTTTCTGTTTCTTCAGGTGAGAAGGCTTCCGCGTCGTATTGCCGCACCAATGTTTTGATATCTTGATGGTAGCGTTCCTGAATTCGGTCAACCAGATGCTCACACGTCATCCGCCTTTGCGACTGTGCCAGTTCGAGCTGTTGTATTTTTTGAACCGTCTCTTGCTGTTTCGTTCTGACCTGGGCCAGGGCCTGATCACTCTCTTGCAACGCCGCCTCAATGGCCCGGTACTCGCTTTCAGTTTGAGCCAGGCTCTCTTTCATCGTTTCCAGCTCGGCGTGCAGATCTCCCATCCTGGCTTGATCTCTTTTCAGGGCGTCCTCTGTGGCTATTCTATCTTCCTGCCTTTCGTCTAGGCCTCGCTCCAGGTGGGCTAGTTTTTCCTGCCAGTCCTGTTGAAAAGCCCCTAACCGTTTCAAGGTGTTTACTGCACTGTCGTATTCTGCTTTTAACGCCGTGGATTTCAGCTTGCACGCCACCACCCTTTCGTGGAACCCTTCCCGCTTTTCGGAGATTCTTCTCACCTCGCCACGGGCCTGCTCCATGGTTGATTCTTCCACCTCAATCTCTTTAACCAGGTCGCTCAGAATCTCCTTATACCTGGAAAGCTCTTCCTCCGCATCTGTCCGCTCCCCAGCGATTTGTTGTGTTTCAAGGTTCAGGACTTCCAGGTGGCCCTGTGTGTGGTTGAGTCTTTCATGAAGGCGGTAAAGCTCCCTTTCAAGCTCAATGAGCTGTTGACTCTTTTGGGTTTGAACTTGTCTGGCCTTTTGAACCTCTGTCTCCAGCGTGACGGCCTCCATCTCCAGCTCGTTTTGTTCGGCCTTGGCCGTGGTCAGAGAGGTATCAAGATGCGAGAGCTGTGCTCCCAGATCCTTGACTTCCTTCTTCTTGGCAAGGATGCCAGATCGGCCGTCCTCTGTCCCTCCACCGGTCAGGATGCCCTGCGGGCCTACCCGGTCCCCTTTTGGTGTCACGATCGTCTGGGCCCATGGGTGGTTGTCCCACTGTCGTACCGCCTGCTCAAGGTCTTGTGCCACCGTGACGTGACCCAGGAGGGCCCGCACAAAAGGTTCGTACCCTCCCTCAACGTCCATGTGGTCAATGAGGCAATCTTGCTCCTGCCTATTCGGTGTGTTGCCGACACCCTCCAGAGGCCTCACTCCTTCCATAGGAATGAACCCCCCCCAACCCTGTGACCGGCTCTGAAGGAAATCGATGGCTCTTATAGCCCCCTGCCGGTCTTTGACAATGACGTATTGCAAGGTCTCCCCTAAGGCCGCCTCCACGGCGTCCTCATAAGACGCTTCGGCTTCGATAACATCCGCCACAAGGCCGCAGATGCCCATGTCTTTCAGATTTCCGGACTTCCATTCGCTCATGATGGCCCGAACGCCCTGCCTGAACCATTCGTAATTTTCCTCCATCTTCTTGAGCGTGCCATAGCGAGATCGAATCTTCTGCCGTTCAACTTCTGCGGCCTGAACCTTTCGGACTTGGTGGCTGAGAGCCTGACGGTTTTCCCCAAGGCGTTTCTCATAGGTGGCAAGAGATTTGCCTATATCATCAAGACTGCCCTTTAAGTCTTGATGATGGTCCTGTGTCTCGGCGATCTCCTCGGTGAGTTCTGCAAGTTCGCTCTGGGTTTGATCTTTTTCCTGTTCGAGTTGATCCAGCCGCTTTGAAAGGTTAGCCCTGAGGTGGGAGGTGTTCTCCAGGGTGTTCTGGTACGTCGCCTTTCGGCTTGCCAGGTTGATCAGTTGCCCCTTCTTGGTTTCAAGGTCTTGAGTCAGTTTTTCCAAGCGCTCCTTCAAGGCCCTCTCGGCCATGGCTTCTTGATTCAAAGTGCCTTCAGTTTCGTCAATATCTTGCTGAAGCTTAACCTTCTTTTCCTCCAGGGTGCGGCATTCTTGGGCCGTCTCCTGGTTTTTGTCCTCAATGTCCTCGAGCTCGGCCTTGAGTTGATCAATCTCACGGGTCAGGCGCTCGAGATCTTTCTTATGATGCACCATATCCCTTAGTATATCAGACAAGCAGGGAGTGCAACCCACCACTCACCACGCTCATAAAGGTGTGTTTCGTTAAACACTTCCCCGACCTTATGAATCTCAGAATATCATGTCATTCTGAGGGAGCATTCGCGACTGAAGAATCTCCCCGTGTGTACAGTCAGAGATTCTGCGCGGAGCCTGTGCTGAGGAACGAAGTAGCTCAAAATGACATCGATGCACATGGGTAGGCTGGAGCATCCGCTCCAGCGTTATCGGAGACTCACGCGCCCTGGACTCCTGATTCCGCAGGAGTGGAATTGTTATGCCATTCCCGCGAAAGCGGGAATCCATTTCTTTCGAGGGGATATCAAGTATTTTCCTCATGTGAGACGTATCATGTCATTCTTCAGTCGCGGAGTCTACGCTGAACGAAGCCGAAGTGCTCCCCGCAGAATCATCCATGCCGATTTGCCTCCGGCACCACGGGGGATGAAAATACTACCCCCTCACTCTAACTCTCTCCCCCTCGGGGGAGAGAGGACTACTTTCCCCCTCTCCCTTGACGGGAGAGGGTCGGGGTGAGGGTGTCAATGTTATTTTCGTAGCAATGACACAAAACGCCGCTAACGTGGGGGGCGAAAACGCACCCGAACCAGTCCCTTTATATCCTCCCAGGCGGTGCTGGCAATATCAACACGCGTATCCGGGTCATCCGTCCATTCCACAGGCACCTGCTTGATGCGGTAGCCTTTTCTCCCTGAGAGAAGCAAAAGCTCGGTGTCGAAGAACCACGCCTGATCCTGAATCAAGGGCACGATCTCCTGCACCACCTCGCGCCTCACCGCCTTGAAGCCGCACTGCGCATCCCCGAAGCTGGGAAAGAACATCGCCTTAATCAGCGTATTATAGCCGCGTGAGGTGATCTCGCGTTTCAGACTACGTCCAATCACCTTTGAGCCCGACATCAGCCGCGACCCGATGGCAACATCATAACCCTCATCGAATGCCTGGAGCAGCCTGGGGAAGGCCTCCAGGTTAGTTGAAAGGTCGACATCCATGTAGGACACTATATCGGCATCGCTTTCAAGCCACGCCTTCCTCAAGGCGCGACCCCGCCCCTTCAGGTCCAGGTGGATACAGGTAACATCAGGATACTGGCGGGAAAGCTCCTCGGCAATCGCCAGTGTCCCATCAATAGACGCATTATCGGCAATAACGATTTGCCAGGGGCATGAGAGATGGTCACTGAGAAAATCCCGCAGCGTAGCCACACTGCGAGACAGTACGACCTCTTCGTTATACACGGGGATTACAACATCAACGCTGTTCATAGTGATATCACGCTCGTTAATTTGAATTTACGCTACGCTCCAGGTCTTCTCCAACCACCCTTGCCACCTCAAACGGGTCGCTGGAGATGACGCTCGAAGCGTACAGCTCCATAGCCCCTATATCAGATGTTCTTTTCCCCGGGTCACCACGGTCTACGACCCGAACTACCACAGGGAATGCTTCCCAATCCTCCGCTACTTCAGCAATAGGTGGCATATAGATTGCCAGATTAAAAGAGCCAATACCCAACGTATCCCTGAAACAGGCCAGCACCTCATAGATTTTCTCCTTCAGCGCCACGTCCAGGGTATCAGCTATCAAAACTACCTCGTTCTCCTTGACCGGCGTCAGATACGCCAGAACCCTGACACCATCTCTCTCAAAACCACAGCCCAACGCACGGTGAACCCGGTACAGGTCATCGAAGTAGCTCGATCCATATCGCTGCCGGTACGAGCTAGCAGCACGACGAAGCTGTTCTACCTTAGCATAGTGTCTCCTCTGTCCGAGCATAACCTGAGCATGGCCGTGCAATAAAGAGGCACCTGCTCTCCCTCCACAATTCCACATGAAGAAGAAGTACCTGGCTTCAGGCTCGACAGCATGCGCTTTCTCAGCCCACCGTAAACCTGTATCTATATAATCGATCACCTGCTCACGGTCGAACCGAAGCGGATCGGGTTCCTTGAATACGATAATGCTATGGAAGCCCTCGTACTTGGCTATATTGCTGCCTGTGATACAATACTTCCCCTCAATCCGCCCAAAGGTGTCTTCCGGTGTCATCGTACGCGGGTCATGAAACGGATCGTCCAGCAGGCTTTCTTGTCCCGAGGCTACGATTTCAGTAACACGCCTTTCTTTTATAGGTCGGCTGGCACGCAGAGGATTGAACAGCGCCTCCTCCTGAGTAACCAGGTTCGTGATCCTGACGACCCTCTGCTTCAGAGCCCTCTCCACAGAGCCAAATTGCTCCGCAATCCAGGGCTCCATGCCCTGTGGAGGCTTTATCTGCCCTTCAGCTACGCCAACCTCAAAGATACGTCCGAAAATCCCCCTCTCATCATCAGGCAGTGAACCGGCAATAGCATCCAGGTTGGCAATCTCAGCTGCGACTCTCGACACATCAAACCTCATCGTTATAAACCAGTGTCAAACAGATATCTAACTGAACCACTTTGTTTTTTGGCCTTTTTGTACAACCTCCAATAAACTGGAGGGCTAAGCAAAGCAAGTAGCCCCCGAATGAATTCGGGGGCTATGGTAAGCTCCCCATGCATTATCTGGGCTACTAACACAAAGAGCACAAAGGGAATGGCTTCATAAAATCTTTGTGTCCTTTGTGCACCTTGTGGTTTAAACACATTACGTCTTACCGAACGGTAACAATTCTACTTGCAAGGGATTAGTGCTTAAAATGGCGGACGCCGGTAAACACCATAGCGACATTATACTTATTGGCCATAGCTATCGCTTCCTCGTCCCTGATCGAGCCTCCTGGCTGGATAATAGCAGTTACGCCACCTTTCGCTGCTCGCTCGACTCCATCCGGGAAGGGGAAGAAGGCGTCCGAGCCAAGCACGCTTCCCTTACTGCGCTCGCCTGCCTTTTCCAGGGCAATTCCCACACTGGTCACTCTGTTGGGTTGCCCGGCACCCATCCCCAGAATCATAGAGCCCTTCACCAGCACAATGGCGTTTGACTTCACATGCTTGGCTGCTTTCCAGGCAAAAAGCAGATCCTTCAACTCCTCATCAGTGGGTGCACGATCGGTCACCGTGCGCAAACTCAGGCCACTATCGGTTAGAGCATCCGACGTCTGGACAAGCAATCCCCCACCAACACGGCGGAAATCCAGCGTAGCCGAAGTCTCTTTGCCAGCTCCGGCTGATGGCGATTCCACGGTGAGAATACGAATATCCTTCTTTTGTTTGAGTAATTCCAGGGCATCATCATCATATGCAGGAGCAATGATCACCTCATAGAATGTTTTCGACATCTCCTGAGCGGTGGCAAGGTCCACCGGCCTGTTCAGTGCCACTATACCGCCAAATGCTGAGACGGTATCGCCGGAAAAAGCGCATGTATAGGCTTCAGTAAGATCAGGTTTTGACGCCAGACCGCAGGGATTGGTATGCTTGATAACAGCCACTGCAGGCTCCTCGAAATCGTTGGCCGCATTCCAGGCGGCGTCGGAATCAAGGATGTTATTGAACGAAAGTTCCTTGCCCGATAGTTGCGTCGCCGATCCTATTCCACCAGCCTTACCTCCCGCAACCTCCTCGATATAAAAAGCAGCGCCCTGGTGAGGATTCTCGCCGTAACGCAGATCGAACCTCTTTTTCAGAGCAACCGTCATCTCATCGGCAAATCCCTTTTCATCCTTGCGCAGGTACTGAGCGATAGCGGTATCATAGGCAGCCACATGCTGGAATGCCTTCTGTGCTAACTTCTTGCGCTCATCCATACCTACGTTGCCCTTTTGAAGTTGCTCCAGCACAAGCTCATAGTCCGCGGGGTCAACGACCACCAGAACATCGGGGAAATTCTTGGCCGCAGCACGAATCATGGTAGGGCCACCGATGTCGATATTCTCCAGTGCCTCATCTAAACCCACATCCGGTTTGGCCACGGTCTCCCGAAAAGGATAGAGGTTCACCACCACCATATCGATGAGACCCATCTTATTCTGGTCAAGCTCAGCCATATGGGCACTGAGACCTCGCTTGGCCAGAATCCCGCCATGTACCGCAGGATGCAGCGTTTTTACCCTGCCATCCAGTATCTCTGGAAATCCTGTCAAATCGCTGACACTCTTTACCGGTACCCCCGCCTCCACAAGCGCCTTCTTGGTGCCACCGGTGCTGAATATCTCGCAGCCAAGACCCTCGAGGCCACGAGCGAAATCTACCAAACCAGCCTTATTCGAAACACTTAAAATAGCACGCATAAACCCTCCTTGTTAGTTTTGCAAGTACTTTGACTCCACATTCTCTGCCGATATGGAGCACAACGTACTTTTTTTCTTCTAATGAAACCCCCAGTGAATTGGAGGGCTAAGTGGCATCATTAGCCCCCGAATTCATTCGGGGTTTACATCATATCATTACAGCAGCTCACCTGCCATCCCCGATCACTCCGCGAAGCCAGGCTCAATCCGCCCACAAAAAGAAGCGAGGAAATCGAGGTCTGCGAAGGTCAACCTTACGAACAAACTGCGTTGTGATGCGTCTCCAGTGCAAGCTTATCCATCTCAAGTTGAACCGCCACAGGATAATCCCCGGTAAAGCATGCGAGGCAAAAGTCCTCTTTGGGTAAATCCACAGCCTTGATTAAGCCATCCAGACTGAGGTAGCCTAAAGAATCGGCCCCTATGCATTGAGCTATCTCAGGAATCGTCTTTTGAGCAGCAATGAGTTCGGCCTTCGTGGCCATGTCGACACCAAAGAAACAGGGGTAACGAATCGGGGGCGCACAGATGCGCATGTGCACTTCGCTGGCACCCGCTCTATGCAGCAAGTTGATTACCTGCGGCGTGGTAGTACCACGAACAATGCTATCGTCGACTACAATAAGTCGTTTTCCTGCGAACACTTCGGGCATGGGGTTGAACTTCAGTTTGACACCGAGGTCACGCAACCTTTGATCCGGCTCAATAAATGTGCGTCCCACATAACGGTTCTTGAGCAAGCCCACGGAGAAAGGAATCCCGGAGGCTAATGAGTATCCGATACCGGCAGCCGTTGCCGAATCAGGAATACCTATTACCAGGTCAGCATCTACCGGATTCTCCAGTGCTAGCTGTACTCCCATCGCCTGACGTGTGAGGTAAAGACAGCGATCTCTGATCACACTATCGGGGCGAGCAAAGTAGATGAACTCAAATATACACAGCGCTTTCTTCTTTCCGCTTATTACCTGCGCACTGTTAAGCCCGGATTTATTTATAAACACAACTTCACCAGGCTCGATCTCACGAAGAAACAGTGCCCCGAGATGATCCAGGGCACAGCTTTCCGATGCCAGAACCCAACCCCCGTTAATCGAACCCAGACTGAGTGGCCGTACGCCCATAGGGTCACGAACCCCAACCAACGTGTCCTTGGTCATGATTACCAGGCTGTACGCACCCTCGAGCCTGAACATGGCATATTTTATCTTCTCGAGCAGATCTTTCCCTGGAGATGAGACAATGAGGTAGGCTATAACCTCGGAGTCTGTCGATGTAGAAAACTTGTAGCCCTTGGCTTCCAGTTCCCGTCGCAGGTATGCGGCATTGACAATGTTGCCGTTATGTGCCAGCGCCATCTCCCCAGAAGGATCGGATACAATTATTGGTTGTGCGTTAGCGGCACTACTCGACCCTGTTGTGGAATATCGATTATGTCCGATGGCAATGCTTCCGGTTAACCGGTCCAGGACCGGCCCGTTGAATACCTGGGCCACAAGCCCGGCCGCTGAGTGTAACCGAATGCGGCTTCCATCAGCAGTAGCTATACCCGAACTCTCCTGACCACGGTGCTGCAAGGCGTAGAGACCAAAAAAGGCGAGGCTTGCTACTTCCTCACCCTCATCATATACGCCGAAAATGCCACATGACTCGTGCAAAACAGCTCGCCTCGCTTAAAAAAAATCGCTGCCCCTTTGTTATCCCTAAGTTAATTATATCCCCATATCACGCAGTGGTCAATCTCACTTTCCAGCGGAAAAGCTTGACAATACCTTCACAGATACGTAAAGTGTAACCCTTGATACTGGTAACACTACTGAAAAACAAACCAGGACTGAAAACAATAAGCTAATGGCTGCATTCCTTGCTATTCTTGAAGACATAGGCTTGAGCTTCATTACCATCTTCGTGGCTATCGATGCCGTGGGGATACTTCCCTTCATCCTCTCACTCACCCAGGACATTACGCCCAATGAGCGATCGAAAGTGGTCCAGTATGCCCTGATCACCGCTTTCGTACTGGGACTGGTATTCATCGCTATCGGCAGGGGCGTATTCTTTCTACTGGGGATTGAAATGGCTGATTTTATGGTAGCTGGGGGATTAATTCTCATTGTGCTATCTATCAGACACCTGATGACAGGCAAGTTGGTGGAGCTACAGACGACCTCATCGAAAGAGACGATGGGGATTGTGCCCATAGGAACCCCCCTGGTTGTTGGCCCGGCAGTCCTCACCACATTGCTCATTCTCACCGAGCGATATGCTCTACCCATCGTAGTGGGCTCGTTCGTTCTCAACCTGCTCTTCGCCTGGCTAGTCTTCGCCCAGGCGAATAGAGTAGCCCGCCTGCTGCGCGAGCCCGGGCTCAGGGCAACATCCCAAATTGCCAGTCTGCTCCTCGCAGCCATAGCAGTGATGATGATTCGTGAGGGCATTGCCGTGATACTAACGTAAAGCGATATGCTGTATCGAAGATCAACTCAAGCGCCCCCATTTGTTGACATCCGAGCAGAATAGACGTAGAATACAGGTTACCAATAGGGAGAGCACAGAGAAAAACAGGCGAATACAGCCGAATAAATGAAAGCGCTGAATAAAGGACAGCAGTCCTTAGTCACCATTACACCTCATATAGCATACCTGCATCATTCTCCCGTGAAGCACCTGAATTCCACTTACACACCATGTTGCACTCAACAAACAGGTATGTCGCTATCGGCAAAGTAGGATAGTATGATAACACGTATTGGCATTATCTCGGACACGCACATTCCTGAGGCAGCTAAAGTGCTTCCTCCGCAGATAGAGGATGCCTTCAAAGGAGTCGATCTCATTCTGCACGCTGGAGACCTGTACACTGTTTCAGTGCTGGATGAACTGGGACGGATAGCCCCGGTGTTCGCAGTCCTGGGTGACGACGACTATGGGTTCGATGACGAGCGGGTGAAGGAAATACAAACCCTGACCATCGAAGGCCTGGATATTTTCCTCATTCATTCGCACCAATTCTGGGCTGGTCACGTAATCGAATATCCTGACCAGCACGAACTCGAGAAGGCACCCGATATCGTTGTCCACGGGCACTCGCATTGGGACACTGTTCAAAAACGACGAGAATCCATTATGATCAACCCGGGAAGCCCAACCTTCCCTCGCTATAAACAGGAGCTAGGTACCGTAGCAATTATCGACATCCACGCAGGCCAGGTCGATACCCAGATCATTCACCTCAATCATAAACAGAATAATCATCCCCGACACAGTCACCATAGATAACTAAGTGAACGATCACGGCTGCGCGTTTTCCTTCTCCCTTCATATAGTCTGTACCACACCTCCTGAGGTATTCTATGTCAGAGCATCATACCCCAAACGAAAGAGCTGCCACTCCGAGCCATCATGAAGCACAGGAACGTGCCGAAAGGCATCGGGAACGCTTCTATGAACTTGTCATCAAGACGATCGATAATCTGCCCCCGGTATTTCAGGAGAAGCTGGATAACCTCGATGTGGTGATAGCCGATTGGCCTTCTCCCGTACAACTCGCCAAAGCAAAAATCAACAACCGGTTTGGATTGCTCGGCCTCTATGAGGGTGTACCTCATACCAGGCGTGGGCGAAGCTATGGCATGGTATTACCCGACAAAATAACCATTTTCCGCAATCCCATCGAAGCCCGCTGTCACTCATGGAGCGAGATCGAGCAAGAAATAGAGAGTGTCGTGTGGCATGAGATCGCCCATCACTTCGGCACCGATGAGAAAACACTGCGCACCATCGAAAGCAACCGGCGAAAACGAGACACTACGTGAACTCTCTTCGAACCAGACATTCGACGTGTTCTACTTTGTAAAGAGGTTTGTGCTATATCCTTTTTCGTAAAGGGTGTCAGGGGAGTTTACAGGCTTGGGCAGTCACCCAACCGTAAGCTTCTTACACCTACCAGTGCGATCCAGACGTCCCCGACTTTGCTTGACAGAGATACTCGCTTTTGCTATCCTCATGATGCCAGTGGCAAAAAAAAGCTGCTATTGCGGTGAGCAGCAAAACCAGCCTTCACCGTCACAGAACGGCGAATAGGGGATATAGCTCAACTGGGAGAGCGCTGCGTTCGCATCGCAGAGGTCGGGGGTTCGAATCCCCCTATCTCCACCAGCCCCTGTAGCTCAGAGGATAGAGCAGCGGTTTCCTAAACCGCGTGTCGGGCGTTCGAGTCGCCCCAGGGGTACCACTAAGATTGCCTCTTTTTCCTGTCGTCATAACCTGAATGCGCACGAATTCAAGTTCATCGCACACTCCTTCATGTTCATGTAATCACATAAAGCAACAGACTACAATGGCTGTTCGACGCCGACAACCACCACAGGAGTTCATTATTCAAGCCAGGATTCTTTAATATGGGTAATTGGAGTGAAGTACAGGTAACTTGACACGCATAGTTGCGTATGAAAAAATGTATACAAACTATATAGGGAGTGAAACGTGTTACTACAGAGAGCAAAGAGCGGAATTTATAGACTGATGAGCCTTTTAATCGTTGCAGGCATACTCGTGTCTCTGGCAGGAAGTCCAGTTATGGCGACAGACGGTAGCCAACACGGACCTCCACCATGGAGTAGTGAGAGAAGCAAACCCTTTGTAGAGGGGCAACTTTTGCTTAAGGTCAAGCCAGGAGTTTCACCCTCCGCGGTAGCCCGGGGTGTTGACGCTCAAATAGTACGTGGCATTGGTGACGGGAGCATACACCTTTTGAGCCTCAAGAGAGGGGCCGTCGATAATGCAGTTCAAAAACTGAATGCTAAGTCAGGAGTGCTTTTCGCCGAACCAAACTGGCTACATCAATTCCATGACCAACCGAATGACAGTGACTACTGGATGAAGTGGGACCTCCACAACGATGGGACCCTCACCGACGATGTCGATCAAGCCACTGCCGATGCTGATATGGACTGGCAGGAAGCCTACACGCTTCTGGGTGGTGGATTCAGTGGTTCAGCCATAGTCGCGGTTCTTGACACGGGTATTGACCTTAGCCACCCAGACCTGGATGACAAGGATGTTACCGGCTATGATTTCCTTGCTGGCGATAACAATCCCACCGATACATATGGACACGGCACGCATGTTGCCGGTATTGCCCTGGCAGAGACCAACAACAGCGTAGGCACCGCAGGTATCGGTTATAGCCCTGCTATTCAGGTAATGCCGTTACGTGTCGGAGACGAGTATGGCATACCCACCAGCGCCTCCGTCGACGCCATCTACTATGCAGCAGACAATGGGGCAAACGTAATTAACATGAGCTACGGTGGCAGATTCGGTTCTGCGGCAGAGCAACAAGCAATCAACTACGCCTGGGACAAGGGTGTCGTTGTCGTCGCCTCGTCCGGTAACGATGGATCGGGCCTGGTCTCCTATCCTGCAGCATTCACCAACTGTATCGCTGTTGGCAGCACCAACTGGAATGATAAGCTTGCGCCCTATTCTAATAAAGGGAGAGATTTAGACGTAGTAGCGCCCGGTGGAGATATGAGCCACTATGACGATTTGGGGGGTATTTACAGCACTATGCCCACCTATGATGTTTATCTGACTACAGCCTACTCCTACGATAAGAATTATGATCACCTGCAGGGCACTTCCATGGCCGCGCCACAGGTGGCCGGCTTAGCAGCACTGCTCTTTGCTATCGGTGTTACTGACAGCACCGGTGATGGTCAGGTCAACGATGACATCAGGGAAATCATCGAGAGCACGACCAAAGATCTGGGTAAACCCGGCTGGGATCGTGACTATGGCTGGGGCAGAATCAATGTCTACAGTGCAGTCCAGGCAGCAACAGGACCTGACGATACACCACCGAGTGTGACCATCGCTAATCCGAGCGATGGAGCCACGGTTTCCGGAACGGTGCCCGTGATAGCGAACGCCAGCGATGACAATGGAGTAACGCAGGTTGAATTCTTCATTAACGGCTCAAGTATTGGTGTGGATAGCAATGGTCTGGACGGTTGGTCAGCGAGCTGGGACACAACAGATGTTGCTGATGGTTCACACACCGTCTCGGCTACCGTTACCGATACCGCTGGTCAGACATCCAGCGATGCAGTATTCGTGAATGTGAGCAATGAGCCGGTGACCGGCATTGAGGTAACAAGCATCGATCCTTCAACGATGCAGGCAGGCACCACGATAACTGTAACGATTACAGGGTCAGGGTTTGTGGCAGACGCTGGCATTACCCTTGAAAATGGCAATGGGCCTGCTCCGCAAGCATCCAATATCGTTGTTGGGGATGCTACGACAATCACAGCGACGGTTACCACCAAGAGCGGCGGGCCGCCACGCCTTCGTGTGTGGGATGTTCGCGTGACGAATCCTGATGGGGCCTCGGGGGCTCTCAGTGGTGGATTCACAGTAACACCGTAACAAAAGCCTATCGGGACATGGAAGCCATACAGGGCAGGGTCACATTTGTACCCTGCCCTTTTTGTTTTCTTCTTGTGATACCTTCAGTTAACGCGAAGTTCGCTGAATTTCCCAAGACCGTCTTCTTTAATTCTCTCGAATAGGCCTCAATGATGCTGGTATCAGTACTGAAACCGATAGCGAACATGGTCATTCGTTGAATTAGATTCCTGAACCACGTGTCGGGCGTTCGAGTCGCCCCAGGGGCACCCTACAATACAACGAAGCCTCAATCACTGTCAGCAAACAGGAATCACTTTCAAGCTAACCCATGTTTTGATATGCTGTTACCGGTCTTGTCCTAGTATATGTTGTAATCCGTCTCTTAAATATGGGAACTGAAAATTGAATCCATTCGACAGTAAGCAACCTGGCGAAGCCCGGGTGCTCGTGAGCAGCAGCTCTTTTCCCATTTCCCCATAAAGTGCCTGAATTGCCAGGGAGGGTATCCTCAAAATCACCGGTCTATGTAACACCGTCCCCAGCGTTTCGGCAAACTCTCTATTGCTTACCGGATTCGGTGCGACCATGTTTATCGGACCTTGTATACTTTCATTGGTTAGAACATACTCGATAGCTCTTACAACATCATCAATCGCTACCCAGCTCATATACTGATTTCCGGAGCCTAAGACAACACCAAAACCATATTTAAATAGTGGCAGTAATCTCTTTAGCACACCCCCTTCTTTGCTCATTACCAACCCTATACGGAGATTAGCAACCCGGATGCCTGACTCTGCAGCTAAACCGGTGCACGCCTCCCACTCA
>JAXHUK010000038.1:0-6317 GCA_034189725.1 Chloroflexota bacterium
CTCCTTGTTCTCACCTGGTTTGAGGGTGAATGTACTGGGTGTTATTTCAAACCATTCCTCATACTCTCCCTCTACGAACACGCTATAATCAGAAACATTACTACCTGTGTTTACCACAGTAAGCAGTCTCGTAGAATCCGTGGAGTGTGTTTCGAAGTGCAGTTCTTTAGGTGAGGCCCCTACTCCGCCAGCAAAAGCGTGATGAGGACATACCGCCAGGTATACAAATGTCAGTACAATAAGGAGTTTAGCTGCCCTGTTCATCTTTTTTCGGCTCCAAGGCTATTCGTTCGGGGGGAGCAGTAAAATTGCTCCCCCCGCAGGCGCCTGTATTATGATTCTGCTGCCCAGAAGATGATGGTACCCGCCATAGTACCAACTCCAGCATAGTCTTCGGGTACAGCGAGAGTTACCTCAGTAGTCTGAAAGGTATCCCTCGCTATAGTTGTCGAAAACACGTTCCATATATTGCCATCCAGGTTCAATCCCTCTATGAACAGAGAAGTAGCGTCATCCGTAACCTCGGCGGTGACGAGTACTTCCCATGCACCACTGTTGGTAATGGTTATCGTATGCGGGTCGCTGATATCTCTGGGCCCCAGCACGCCGAAGTCTATCTCGGATGGCTCAACCTCGATAGAAATGGCGGGTATGATGGTAGCCCTGAGCGAAACGTCACCGTCATCGGGAATGTCTTGACCATTGCCCACGACTACTGTGATGGTGTCGCTTCGCACATGGGCATCCTTCTCTGCACATATCTCGAGGGTAGCATCGTGATCAACAGACACGGTAACTGTGCCGTCAACTCCTGTTGTGTAGTCCTGGTCGATGTGAACAGTTGCTCCCTCAAGGGGAACCCATGTCTCAGTAACGTTGTTATAGTAGGTAACAGTAGCGGTAAACTCTTCTGCTACTGCCACTTCTGTTTTATCCAGAGCTATTGATAGGGGAACGTCATCCCAGGCTCCCCAATAGAAGAGCACGTCTGTATGTGGAGGATCAGGGGGCGTCGTCTCGCCCAGCACGAAGTCGGCGCAGCCGACCATAGGGCTATGGTAGTTAACCCGATACATCCACCCGTTAGCTCCCTCTGGTTCCTCACCATTCACTGAGAAAACGTAGAGGCCATAGGCAGTGTCCTGTGCCACGTAGGGAAAACCACCAGCCTGTGATGCTTCATCCAGGGCACCTATGGCTGTAGGATCAGGCAGATAGTGTTCAATACCCTCGTCATCTGTTATGGTTGAGTCGGTAACAACTACACTCCCGCTCCAGATGGTCGAGTTCTGCCCCTCGATTCTCACGTAGACACTATCCAAAACCTTCACCGGGTGTGGCTCGCCCACCAGTGCAGGTATGGCGTACGCAGTCATCAGCGCTACATTCGATGGCACTGCCGCCGTCCAGTTAAACGAACCGTCCGGGTTCTGGAAGGTAAGCAGGTCGTCGACCGGATCATGTCCGGTGCCACTCTGCCAGCCGGTACTCGTGGGATCTTCTCCAGCGGCTGCGATAGCACTCACACCCCAGGAATTGGTAGCGGAGTTGGTTTCCCCCCAGGATTCAAAACCACCGCAATCCATTTGGGTCGATTTGATGTATGACAATGCGTTTTGGATCGTAGTTGTTCCCTGAGACTCTCCTGCGGCAAGGAGGGCCATTATGGCAGCCGCAGTATCATCGACATCGCTGCTTTCTCCTACTCCCCAGCTCCAGCCGCCATCGGTATTCTGGTTAGCTTTGATAAAGTCTACAGTGTTGACGATTATCTCTGTACTCTGGTTTTTGCCGGCTGCAATGAGAGCTGTCAATCCCCAGAAATCGTCGTTTAGTAGCTGGTTATCGCCGATCTGGGTACCGTCGTACGCTGCTTCGATCAGGGCAACGAAGTCTATGCTACCAAATGAGGTGGGGTCTTCACCGGCAGCGACAATGGCCAGGACCATCCGTTCGTAATCGGTGAGAGAACTGGCACTGCCTGCATTGGTTGCCAGGTAATCTACGATGGAGGCATCTCCAGCGATCCAATCGTGTGGATCTTCTCCTGCGGCGGCTATAGCTAGAGTAACCCAGGCCGAGGTATCGAAATCGCTGATACATCCATCGGTTTCCTGCACACTTCGGAGATAATCCAAAGCATTGGAAACCTGAGTGTCTGTAGGCTGCAGAGGATAAGGGGAATAAGCTGACACTGAGGGGGTGGCTGTTATTGCAGGCATAGCAAGAGTGCAGAGCAATAACAGGACAATAAGGGCCTGTACCTTACGTATAGTAGGCATGTATCACCTCATGTGTTTTTTGTGACCGGTATGCTACGTCTCTACCAGTTATGTATAAGGACCTCCTTGCTTTCTCAGCGCCAAGAATACATATTAGTGTAATATACTACGATAAATCGGATTATAAAGGGGATTAGTGGGGATGTCAATAGTTTCATGCAGGGTGGTTTTTATTGATGCTTAGGGTGTTTTTTGTGACAATTCGGAAGCTTGACTAGCATATAATCCTATGCTAGAATTGGGGATGTGACCGCATGTTACCATTACTTATTATCAGTAAAGCGATCCTGTGACCTTGAGGCGCACGTGCCTGAAGGTTACAAGGTCGTTTTTATTTATCCGATATAAGTTCGTGTCATAAGAAGCTAAATTAAGGAGTGTGCTATGTCAACGGTGGTGACAAAGCTCTTCCGAGATCCTGAGGAAGCCAAGATTGCTCTAGGAGAGCTCAAAACCAAGGGCTACAAACCAGAAGAGATAGGCGTTCTCTCAAGCGCGGAACGAGCAAAAGAGATGGGTGATGATGTTAAATCAACATCTGATGCTCAAAAGTTGGCGGAGATGGGTGTTCCACAGACAACTGTCGATTACTATCAGTACGCAATCGAGTCAGGCGGCATCGTGGTTAGTGTGCAGACTGATGAAGGTCGTAAGAGCCAGGTTCAGGAGTTGCTGAGGACAGTTCCTATGTGTGGTTGCGAAACTAGAATTTGCGGAGCCAGTCCTGGATTTAAGGTTGCTGGTCGGATGAGTGCAACCAACCCTGTTGATGCCCCGATGTCCGGCGATTTCCGAAGATACTAAGGGAGGCAGAGAAAGATGTCTAGATTTATTGCCACCTCAGCGATTAGAGGTGCTCAAGGGATTGTTAAAGAAGCAGACGATCTGCTCAAAGATGCGTTGGAAAAACTGGGCCCGGATACTCCTATAAAACTCAGGGATATAGCAGGTGGAGACACGGTATACTATCTTCCTGTTATATATGGTCTTCTTGGAGAAAAGGTGGAGAAACTGGGTGATCTGGTACCGATTATGGAATATACCAAGAACCTCGTACCACCACTGCCCAAGGAGAACCTGTGGTTGCCCTACCTTGGAGAAACTCTTGATGCCGGGGCGGCGACGCTCTACGCGTTCGAAACTATCGAGGGTATTCGTTTCGCCAAGGGAGAACAACCTGAGAAGCGAAATGGCTTTGAATACAACGGCCCCATCAATGATGCCCAGATGAGGAGTTGGGGTGTCCAGATGGTGGATGGTAGGATGCCCGGATTTGCTGCGCTGGTTGGTGCTGCAAAGAGCAACGAGGTAGCAGTTAAAATCGTGCGTGAGTTGCAGTCAAAAGGGCAGCTTATCTTCCTGTGCGCCGATAACAATGGGCGTTCTTGTGTGGATCAGTTGAAGGAAGAGGGCGTGGACATGGGTTATGACACGTTCATTGTCCCCTTTGGCTCTGATACCATATCCGCTATTTACGCTCTGGGCTACGCCACTCGTGCAGCGTTAAGCTTTGGTAATATCGAGCCCGGCGATTTCCGCCGCATATTGCTCTATAACAAGTTTCGCTGTTTTGCTTTCGTCCTTGCGCTAGGGCCGGTTGATGACCTGAAATACGCAGCCGCCGCAGGGGCGATTAATTATGGATTCCCCGTATTTGCTGACACTGTGATTCCAAATATACTCCCAACAGGGGTAACGAGATACGAGCATGTCGTGAGCATGCCCTTTGACGATATCCCCGGTAGTGATGATCTTGAGAGGGCAGAGCGATTGGTGCAGCGTTGCATCGAGCTCCGCGGTATCAAGATTAAGATCGCCAAGGTTCCCATTCCCGTTGCTTATGGACCTGCTTTCGAGGGTGAGGTTGTGCGCAAGGCCGACCTTGCTGCTGAATTTGGCGGTAAGGGTGGTATGTGCTTCGAGTGGCTGCGAATGCAGAACCTGGATGATATCGAGGATGGTAAGATCGAGGTAATTGGCCCCGATATGGAGACCTTTGAACCGGGGACCAAAGTGCCTCTGGGTGTTGTTGTCGATGTGGCTGGCCGTAAGATGCAGAAGGATTTCGAGCCAGTCTTGGAGCGCCAGTTCCATAATATGCTGAATGGTGCTGAGGGGTTCTCGCATCAGGGACAGCGTGATATTACCTGGATACGCCTCCACAGGAATCTGGTTAACAAGGGCTTCAAGCTACGGCACATCGGCGATATCTTACATTCCTGTTTGCACAACGATTTCGGTGCTATTGTCGACAAGGTGCAGGTAACGATCTATAGCGATCCTGCTAAGGTGGCAGAGTTGATCGAGCAGGCCCGAGCTGTGTACCGAGAGCGTAATGCTCGTATGGCGGGACTCACCGATGAGGCGGTGGATACCTTCTATAGCTGTACACTATGCCAGTCGTTCGCTCCGAACCACGTTTGTGTTATTAATCCGGAACGCGTCGGGTTGTGTGGTGCATACACCTGGCTTGATTGCCGTGCGGCATACGAAATCAATCCGAACGGGCCGAATCAGCCGGTGGCCAAAGGAGCAGTGATTGACGAGACTATGGGTGAATGGGCTGGTGTCAACCAGTTCGTCTATGACCATTCCAATAAGAATATAGAGCGATTCACGATCTACTCTTTGATGGATTCTCCGTTAACCACGTGCGGGTGTTGTGAGTGTGTGATGGCTATCATACCCGAGGCAAACGGGGTCATGATCGTATCGCGCGATGACTATGGTATGACTCCTTCGGGCATGACATTTACGACGCTTATGGCGACGGTTGGTGGCGGACTGCAAACACCAGGAATGATGGGCCATGGTAAGTCATATATCGCAAGCAAGAAGTTCATCCCTGTCGAGGGGGGCATTAAGCGTGTGGTGTGGCTGTCGCAGAATCTGAAGGAGGAGTTGGCGGAGGAGCTTAAAGAAGCCTGCGAGCGTGAGGGTGTGCCTGATCTAGTGGATAAGGTAGCCGATGGTAGTGTGGTTACTACAGTGGATGAGTTGCTTCCGTTCCTCGAGGAAAAGGGGCATCCGGCGCTGACTATGGATCCCATAATTTAGGTTGGTTTGACTTGGACATGGGTAAATGAAGTGTGTAAGAACAAGGGTCGTCTTTGCCGACCCTTGTTCTATGCTAGATTCAGTGAAAGGAGTAATAAGATATGCCAGATGTAGAAGTCCCTATTGAGAAATGGACCGGGAAGGTTAATGAAGTAAAACTGGGAGGAGGTGGACGCAAAGAGGTTATCGTTGGAGGTGAGGTCGGATTGCCATTCCTTACCTTTGAGAGTTCCAATCCTAACTTGCCCAAGATAGCCATAGAGGTTCATGATAAAGAGCCGAATTGGCCAGCTCCCCTCCTATCTGCCTGGGGAGATGTAGTAAAAGATCCGGGAGCATGGGCGAAAAAAGCCGTAGAGTTTGGGGCTGATATCATAGCGCTTAAGCTGTTGAGTGCTCACCCTGAAGGAGGAAACACCGGGCCTGCGGAAGCTAAAGCAGTGGTAGAAAAGGTGCTTGCGGCTGTGGATATTCCACTTATGGTAATTGGCCCGGGAGTCGCTGAAAAAGATAATGACGTTCTGACAGCGGTTTCGGAAGCGGCGCGGGGACAGCGTGTTGCGATAGGCAATTGCGAGGAAAAGAATTACCGTACTATCGCCGCTGTATGTATTTCAGATGGTCACATCGCTATTGCTAAGACCCCTCTGGATATTAACCTGTGCAAACAGCTCAATATCATGCTTTCTGACATAGGCATTGCGAAGGACTCGATCCTGATGGATCCCGATACTGGAGCGCTGGGCTACGGGATTGAGTATGGATACTCGATTAACGAGCGTGTCCGGTTAGCTGCGCTCGGTGGTGATGCGATGACTTCATTTCCGATTATCAATCATGTTGGTGGCGAAGTGTGGCGGCAGAAGGAAGCCAGAGCTAGCGAGGGAGTACCTGAGGCCTGGGGTGATCCTGCTGAGCGAGGAGTACTGTGGGAGGAGATCACAGCCTGAGTTAATCGATGCCGTGGCTGTAATCTCC
>JAXHUK010000039.1:0-11360 GCA_034189725.1 Chloroflexota bacterium
TAAAATCCCTTGTCTTTTCAAGCTCATCCTTACGTCCTTTCAGAACAAATGCACCTCTCTCAGTCTTCTTTTCTATAAGTTTAACCTCAAACTTCTCATGTTAAAACTCAGGCGGAGGCTGATACTCTTGCACAGTCTATATTCGACGAAATTGGGCAGGGTTTTATCCAGGCGGAGTGTGTTTCTCTGGGCAGTCCTGCTGTGCAAGCCGGTGCGCTGGTTGAACTCAGGGGGCTGGGCGATCGATTCAGTGGTAAATATCGGGTTACGCATGCGTTACATCGTTTCGATGCCACAGGGTACAAGACTGAATTCACAGTGGGTGCACGGCATGGCTCCACGATCACTGAGGTGTTGTCGACGACCTCCAATGGGAATGAACAGCGTGGGTTGATGATGGGAATAGTCACCAACGTCGATGACTCTGATGACAATGGTCGCGTCAAGGTAAAGATACCATCGTTGAAAAACGATGAGGAGACTACCTGGGCACGGATGGTCGCTCCTGGTGCGGGCTCTAAACGAGGAATACAATGGCTCCCTGAGGTAAACGATGAGGTGCTGGTCGCATTCGAGCATGGGGACATCGACAGACCTCTGATACTGGGAGGTTTGTGGAGTGATAAAAATGGACTACCAATGCCCAATAGCGAATGCATTGGAGGTGGTATCGTCAATCAGCGGGTAATTCGATCACGTTCGGGTCATGTGATTATTCTCGATGACTCGGATGGTGCAGAACTGATCAAAGTCTGCGATAAGACAGGGAATAATGAGATTGTCGTTGACTCGGCGAGTAACAGTATGACAGTCAAGGCGGATAAAGACATTACCATAGAAGCAAAGGGTAAGATCAATATTAAAAGCTCAAACGGCGACCTGTCTCTGGAGGGCAAAAATCTGAAGATTGCTACAATGCAGAACTTCACTGTAGAAGCTACCGGTAGTTGTAACATCAAGTCAACGCAAAACTGTACGGTCGAAGGTACCGCTGGTTTGACGATGAAGAATGCAACGGGAGCACAAATAGCGATGAGTGGTCCGTCAGTCAATGTGAATAATGGTGCTCTGGAGGTTACATAATGCCAGGCTATCTGTTGACCATGAGTTGTATAGTGACCTGTGCTCACGGCGGAAAGGCTAGCCCGACCACCCCGAATCCACGAGTTAAGATAATGGGATCACCGGTGCCGATGTCATCTGCTCCATTCGTTGTTGCAGGGTGTCCGATGACGATTCCGCCGCCGGCTGGCCCCGGGCCCACGCCCTGTATTCAGGCGAACTACCTGCCACCAACTTTGACACTGCGCGTGAAGTCGATGGGACAGGGTTTGCTGTGTCAGACAAGTATGACGGGGCCGGCTGTGACGACCCCGCCTTCGCCACCTGCGCCTTTGCTACCGGTCAGTTTTGCAGGGCAAACGAGAGTGCGGGGAATGTAGGTGCACAGGGTGGGTAGATCAGGCAGTACTGATGAATACGTAGCGAAAGGGTCGGGACAATGGATAACGGAAACGTGCTGAGCGATATTCTGGGAACGGGCTTGCGGTTCCCCATGGGAGTAGATGGACGTGGTGGCATCGCCATGATCAGTCAGGAAAAAGATATTGAGGAATCGATCAAGCTTGTGCTGGGGACGGCTCGTGGCGAACGCCACATGCGCCCAATGTTCGGCTCTCGTATACATGAACTTGTTTTTGCCCCAAACAACGCGACAACCTGGGGATTGATGCAACAATATGTAGAGGAAGCATTAGGCTGGTGGGAACCACGGGTCGAGGTGATGGATATCGATGTGGGTGCAGATCCTGCAGATGCTTCTCGACTGCTTGTAAATATTACATACAAGGTAAAGGCAACGAGCGATAAGCGTAGCCTTGTTTACCCGTTCTACCTGTCAGCCTGATGCTGTAAAGGAGGGTCGAAGTGACATTACCAGTACCGAATTTAGACGACCGCACGTTTCAGGATTTGGTCCGAGAGGCCAGAGCAAGGATACCACGATACTGTCCCGAGTGGACGGATCACAACTTGAGTGATCCCGGAATCACGTTGATTGAACTGTTTGCCTGGATGGTGGACACATTGCTCTATAGACTCAACAAAGTACCGGATAAGAATTACATAAAGTTTATGGAGTTGATCGGAGTGCATCTGGAGCCTCCAAAACCAGCAAAGGCAGATGTCACCTTCAGGCTCTCTGCTCCTCAACCAGCGCCGGTTACCGTTCCCCACGGAACGGAAGTGGCTACAGTGCGGACCGAGACGCAGGATGCGATCACCTTTACCACAGACGAGGATTTGACAATTATCCCTCCTGTTCTTGAATATGCACTGACTACCAGCGATGACGTTGATTTCGAAGAATGCATGACAGGGCTCAAAAATCCGGATAGACTTGTAACAGTATTCCAGGATATTCCGCAGGAGAACAATGCCTTCTATCTTGGTTTCAGTGAGAATCTAAAAGCACAAACTGTAGCACTCTCACTTAAATGCAGAAGTGAAGGTATTGGCATTGATCCTAATGATCCTCCTTTACAGTGGGAATACTGGGATGGAAATATTGAAAGATGGATTGCCCTCAGGGTGGAAAAGGATTCTACCGGAGGGATGAACACTAACGGACAGGTTATTCTCCACGTACCATACGGTTGTGCAGTGACGGAGGTACATGGGCAGTCGGCGTGCTGGTTGCGATGTCGAGTCGTCGAGACTCGCCCGGGACAGAGAGCATACAATAGTTCACCCAGGATTTTGAGTTTGAGCCCGGATGGCATTGGCGGTACTGTTCTTGTAAGCCACGCGCTGAGGATTACCAATGAGTTTTTAGGAAAGAGTAATGGCGCACCCGGGCAAAAGTTCTTCCTTCAGAACGCCCCTGTGCTCAAACGAGAACCACGGGAAACCATCACGGTAGAGAAAAGCGATGGGGAGGTGGAAACATGGCACGAGGTGGAAAACTTCTCCTCATCCGGCCCTGATGAACCTCACTTCACCTGTGATAGCATGACCGGTGAGGTTCAATTCGGGCCATCAATAAAGCAGCCATCAGGCCAGGAACGTCAATATGGCCGGGTTCCAGAATTTGGGAGCAATATATATTTTATGTCCTACCGGTATGGTGGAGGTACTATTGGCAATGTTGGGCCAAGTACAATCACAATAATGAAATCCTCCATCCCTTACATTGCATCTGTTACTAACTGGAGTGCGGCAACTGGAGGTACTGAAGCGGAGACGATAGAAAGCGCCAAGATGCGGGCGCCGCAAGTGCTTAAAGCTCGCACCAGAGCGGTGACCAGCGATGATTTTGAGTGTCTGGCAGTTCAAGCGTCGACGCGTGTAGCACGTGCAAAGTGCTTAACCCCCGGAACAGGTGGTGAGGGAGTCAGCCCCGAAGCGGGGGTAGTCAGGTTGATGCTGGTCCCCGTCGTCTCAAAAGCAGAACAACTAATACCTAAAGAGGAGCTAGAGCTAACCAGGCAAATCAGGGAAGAGGTCGAGGCATACCTCGATGAACGGCGATTGCTGGGAACACGGCTTGAGATCGTTACGCCGAAGTATGTTCCGGTAGCCGTAGAGGCAAAAATTAGAGGGAGACAGGGGACTGATTTCAGATGCGTAGCCGATGAGATAGAACGCGCTTTATACAGGTACATTAATCCTTTGGTTGGAGGTTCGGAGGGAAACGGGTGGCCATTTGGGCGGGGTATATCACTATCTGAGGTATACGCTGCAATTCACGGGATGGGCAATTTCGATTTCATTGAAAATGTTAACCTGTATCCTGTCGACCCGGTGACCGGTGAACGACAGGGAGCTACAACACAGATTAGCGTTACGCTGGATAGTTTGATTTGCTCACACAAGCATGAAATAACAGTGAGCTAGAGCTACCCATGCCCTTGACACATCTGGACAATTTGTGGTTAACTTTGTATACACTGGAAGGGAATCGGGATGTCGATACAAACCGATGATAACGAAACAAGGCTTCAGAGTAGCTATCTGGAATACCTGCCAGCGCTATTTCGTAGTGACGAGTTCCTGGGGCGCTTTTTGCTCATTTTCGAGAGTATACTGAAGCCGATTGAGAATACTGTCGATAATATGGCGTCCTATTTCGATCCGTTATTAACCCCCCAGGACTTACTCCCCTGGCTGGCATCCTGGATAGAATTAGTCCTTGATCCCTCGTGGCCTGAGCAGAGACGTCGTGAGTTAATAAAATCAGCCGCTGAGCTTTACCTCTGGCAAGGCACAAAGAGGGGTATGGTTGAGTACCTGAGGATTTATACGGGAACCCTTCCAGAGGTAACTGAACACATAGAGGGGATGAGACTTGGTTCAGAGGCGCGGCTGGGCATCAGCACCAAGATCGGTAGCGCCGGCGGGGGAAATCATTTTACAGTCACCATAGACCTTAATGATGATACGACAATCGATATCGAAAAGATTGTATCAATAATCGAAGCTCAAAAACCAGCACATACGATCTATACATTGCATGTAAATAATAATCCAGGCACAGGTGATTAAAATGGAGCTTGAAGACGTCACGAGGTTCCAACTCAGAAGGGTAAATCCATTTCCAGGACTGATGATAGACGTCGACATATGGCAGGAGGCTCACAACTACCACAGGGATCAGCAGAGGCTCCATTTGTTGACCTTTCACCAGACGGGGATCATGGCAGGTCTGGAGGTCATTGCGAACGATCCACCTGACCTGTCTGTGACAATCAATCCAGGTATAGGGATCGATTCTGAGGGTAACAACATAATTGTTTCCAGCGCACAACGCTATACCATCCAGGCTCGCCAGAGTGGAATGGTATATCTTGTTATCCAGTTTCGCGAGATTCCTTCCGGTCCCTATCAACCACCAGATGGTGGTCAACCGACTCGAATCATGGAGGCATACCGGATTCAGGAGAGGGAGGAACTGCCGACTGAGGCATTTCTGGAATTAGCGCGCATCGACTTTGATCCTGCTAATCCGACACTACACAATCCCAGAATAATGGATAATCCGGGGAAGAATGAGGTAGATCACCGCTTTCGTAGAATAGCAACTGCTGGTGTGCCAGTACAAGCTGCACCACCGCTGCCGATCATACCACCACCGGCTGTACCAACCCCAGCTGTATCACCACCAGCACCTGAACAAGTAAAAACCGATATCCAGAATAAGGAACCGTCTACTACCAGGGAAACTATAACCATAGGGCATGTATCAGTGGGTACTATGAACGCACATACTCATAGTGAAGGTTTACATAATCTGGCAAGGGAGATAAACCGTCAGTATGATTTCGCAGTTGATGTAAAGAGTAATGTTCTGCTGGATGTGGCAATCGAGAAGTGTAATATACTATACATAACGGGCAACGCAAGCTTCGAGCTGTCCGAGCAACAGAAGAGGGTGATGAGAGAATTTCTTGAATCCGGGGGAATGATATTTGGGGAAGCATGTGCCGAGGAACAGGGAGAGACGCCATCGCGGGGGCCGCGGGAGTTTGGTCTGGCGTTCAATCAACTCGCCAGTCAATTGAACCGCAAACTGGAGAATGTGCAGCGGGGACATCCGCTATTGTCAGCAATTCACACATTTTCAGGCGTTCCACAGGGAGCGGTTGCTGGAATGCTCCTTGAGGGTGGGAATATGATCTACAGTGGAAGTGATTACGGATGTGCCTGGAGAGGCGGATTTCAGGATAACCCATTACCACGGGATAGTATTCGGAGTTCTGTTGAGATGGGGGCGAATATTATCATCTATGCTCAGATGAACAAAACGTGAACGCACTGATAGTTATCCTGGGACGACGAAGGTAGAGAATTCGAATCTAGGAGATAAATAATGCCAGATAAGATCATGGTAGCAGCTTCACCGGCAAACCTGAAGTTGATGCCTGGGGATACGGCGGAGACGATCGCCACACTTCGTAATTTGGGGCCAACTGTGGACCAATTGGTTCTCAGTATCGATGGTATTGATCAGGGATGGTATACCCTACCCGTATCAAGTGTAGCACTCTTTCCTAATGATCAGGATGAACTGAAAATCATAGTCCATCTGCCAAAGACGGATGAAGTCAAGGCTGGTTCCTATCCTTTCAAGATACATATCAATTCCCAGGAGAATCCCGGGGAAACAGCTACGACAGAGCTGGCTATTGAAATCGGGGAGATGCTCGAACTGCAGATGGATATCTCGCCGATGGAGATTGCAGGTCGCAGGGGAACGTATCAGGTAAAAGTGGCTAATCCCAGCAACGATGATATCGTGGTGAATCTCGCAGCGCGTGATGCTCACAACAGGCTTCGATATGAATTTAACACAAATACCGTCACTGTGAAAAAGTCCAGTCAGGCTGAGGCAACGCTACAGGTGCGATTGGGATGGCTGGCTTTTCTGGGTGGTGAAAAGCCCTTCGACTTTCAGGTTACTGCCACGGTGCAAGGGAGAGACCATAAGTTAAAAGAAGGTACAAAAACTGCCAGTGCAAAACTTGTTCGACCGTCATTGATAGGAGGTGTACCGAAAATACGGATCCCGTGGTTTTCCCGATCTCCTGTTATTGACGCATTCGGTGCAATGACCGAGGATAGACGAGAGTTTACCCTCAGATGGACAGTGAGAAGAGCTCAAGAAGTCAGTGTGGACGGTGAAAAGGTAGATGACATTGGTGAGAAACAGATATATCCCACTGAAACTAAAAAATATACGATTACTGCCAGGAATAAACAAAAAACCGTCAGTCAGTCGGTTGAGGTCGATCCACTGCCGTTACCAAAGGTACAAACATCTGAACGCATAAGAGCGGCACTTAATCCTGGCGAACTTAAGGCTCAAGCTGGTGTCGTACCCGCCACAGCAACGCTTCAAATACAGAACCTCAGTGAAATTGTTGACAAGTTCGTGATAGAGGTCCATGGGATCGAGAATTCCTGGTACAGCCGATCTGCTTCAAGTGTCGCCTTAATGCCTCAAGCTACAGACCATGTTCAAATATCATTTAGTCCCCCGAAAAAACAAGGCGTTAGGTCCGGCGACTATCCATTTGTCGTCGTAACACGTTCCGAGAGTTCGCCTCAAGAGGTTTCGACGGTACCAGGGCAGCTTCAGGTTATACCGTCACCGGAATTTCGGGTCGAGATGCGCCCTTTCAGGATCAACTGCCGTCGCAAGGGAACATTTCGGGTCGCACTGATCAATTCCGGTGTCACGGATGTCAACATTACATTGGAAGCTACCGACCTGGAAGAGGGGTGCAAATTCAACTTTGAAAACCGCGAAACGGGATTAGTAGCATGGAGTACTCTCGAGGTACCCGTTGTGGTAAAACCCGAACGGGGATTCTTTGTTGGAGAGAATAAGACCTACGATGTAACTGTAACTGCCATGGATCGTGATGGCAATCCTCAAAAGGCAACCTGCCAGCTCAATCACAGACCCATTTTTAAATCATGGAAATCTATTTTTAAAATACTTAGAGCTATTGTCGTTATTGCTGTGGTTGCAGTTGTTGTGTACTTCGTAATTCACTGGGGTGGCGGATGGAGTGCGCTCATAGGTAATCCGGGTCAATGGGCGCAGGATCTGGTTGGTGGAACATATGCCCCATGGTAGGATCCTGCGGAGTTGATTTGCATTAGACAATTTCGAGCCATTTCCAGTTACAATCCCTGTGTTGTTAGTCAGGGAATTGATAATGGTAGAGCTAGCAGTGCTCGATGAAAGGAGGTCTGATCGCGATTATATCACATCATCGTATGATTGAATGACCTTAACACCTGGCCTATTCGTGGTATTCATAATCTGATCATTCATTAAAGAATAGGAGGAGGATTCATATGAGAAGGTTGAGCCTTATCGCAATTATGGCTTTAGTTGTCTCTCTTGCACTAGTGGGGACAACGAGCAATGAAGTTAAGGCGCAGGGATCCATGAATGTGATCCCGGAAACGGGGTACCCAACGTCAACCGTGGTCATCACGACGACTGGAATTGACGTTGAAGTAACGTTAGAGGTCTACTGGGATGGGATAAATGTACCTGCAGAAGTCATAAGGCTTGGTGGGGAGTCCTCGGAATTTTTAGTGTTTATTGCTGTTCCTGAGGATGCTGATACAGGCAATAGCGTTATCGCGGTATATCCTGATTTTGCCCCACCACCGGCACTACCGGCAGCTACTGCTACATTCGAAGTCATTGAGCCTCCAAGAGGAGAAGAGGGAGATGATGGCTCCGTGGGGCCTCCAGGCCCCCCAGGCCCTCCAGGCGAACAGGGACTCCCGGGAGATGAAGGGCCAGAGGGCCCAATGGGACCAGCGGGACCTGCCGGTCCTGCGGGCCTAGCAGGAGCACCTGGTGAGCCAGGGCCGGAAGGCCCAGAGGGACCTCCAGGCGAGCAGGGTGAACCGGGAACGGAAGGACCTGCAGGTGAACAGGGGCTACAAGGTGAAACGGGAGAGTGCGAATGCTCCGCTCTCGGTACCGCCGGCTTCTGGCTGGCACTCATAGCGCTTCTGCTGATCGTTGGCAATAAGGTCAGGCAGTGGACGATTGGCTGAGAATGCCGGCCTGGAATTAAAACAGGGGAAAAGATTTAATAGTTTTGAGATGCACTCATAATCGATGAGGCTTCTCGCACGAGATACAAACTGGCTAAAGCAAACAGGTTGAATGCCTGAGTGTGTTTTAGCCAGTTTGTATCTTAGTATTCTTGTATGCCGTTTCTCGTCATAGTACTCCTTTAAGTGCCTCCTTTTTGATACAATGATACTACTTTCAGTAACTTGTATTATGACGTACTTAGGGGTATTGACAAAACTGCTGAATATGATAGTATTGATATTCTTCATTCCTACTCACATATGATATCTATGTAGAAGACTTGGGAAATTATCACCTGTGCTGCGTTGCTATGGGGGAGGGGAAGATGGCAATAGGCATGGTGAAGCTAAACTGGGTGTGGGAACAGTCGAGGGCTATCCAGCTTATGCTGGGTAGCCCTTGTTTATTTGTATGATCTGCGTCAAGGTAATCAGAGTAAAGGGGCTGGTGATGAGGTGGAGTATGAGGTGTCGCGGAGTGTTGGGATTTTGGCAGATGTACAGTCTATGCCCTACCCGTGTGGTAGGGCATGGGAGGATCAAGCCAAATTGATGAAGGGGGTAACAAGAAATGAAGCGCTTTATCGCTTCTACTATAGTTGTTTTAGTGCTTCTGGTTGGCTTGGTGGCGATTCCTGTGCAATCTGCAACAGAGGTCGATATCGGACAGGCGATTACAGATGGTGTAGCCTGGCTGGCAGAGCAGCAGAACGACGATGGCAGTTGGGGGGACTGGGATCAAACGGCAATGACCGCGCTTGTCCTGGTTAAGCTCCAGGAGAGGGCTTATGAACTGGACTATCCGTCGCCGTTTGATGAGGCGTATCCCTATTCGAACAATGTTACCAAAGGATGGGAGTACATTTTTACCAATCCGGCTGGTGCTCCCCCACCATATGTAGTGCAAGCTCAGATAGGGATACAGGTACACGGCCTCAATAACGATGATCCGGACACGAACGGCAATGGCTACGGGCTTTATTTCACCAATCCTAATCCAGGCCATGAAAACTATACTACTGGCATCTGTCTCATGGCACTTGCTTCCAGCGGTACACCCAACAGGCCTAACGATGGCGGGCTGGATTTCGATGGCGATGGGAACCCGGATACTTTCATGGAGATAGCTCAAGAAACGGTGGATTGGATGGCCTTTGCCCAGGGAGATTCAGGAAATGATGAAGGTGGTTGGGGCTATTTCTCTATTGACAATGGGGACACTGACTGGACAGACCAGTCTAACTCCGGTTATTCCGTGTTGGGTCTGGCGTACGCAGAGGGTTTTGGTTGTACTGTTCCCGGCTGGGTCAGGACCGAGTTGAACGTTTGGATTGGAACCATCCAGGATCCGGTAAGCGGCGGCTCGTTCTACAACCCGGATTGGATACCTCATAGTCCAATGTTGAACGAACTTAAGGCAGGAAATCTGATATTCCAGATGACGTTCTGCGGCGATACTCCTGATGTCCAACGGTTCCAAGATGCTTTGTCCTACATCGAGACACACTGGAGGGACCAGAATGCTGATCCCGGTTGGGGGTACAATGTTCCCCCAGCCAACTATCAAGCGATGTACTGCCTGATGAAGGGTTTGGGCTATAGCGACATACGATTGTTAGATACCGATGGTGACGGTGCTCGTGATGATGATTGGCTGAATCAGGAGCCACCGGCTTCACCAGCGGAGGATTTCTCCAGCGTGATCGTGTCACAGCAGAATCCTGACGGGTCTTGGCATTCACACTATGGCAGTCCCATCCTGGGTACTACCTGGGCTTTGCTCACCCTGGAGTTCATTTTCCCTGATATCACTCCTCCCGAAGTGTGGTGTGAAGAGAGTGTGAACCCTCATGGTAACAATATCCCGGGCAAGGAGCGCGGCAAAAATGGCAAGCCCAAACCGAACCAGAATCCTGACGGATTCTATAAGCTTATGGCGACGGATAACAGCGATGAACCAGAAATGATCAAGATTTATGTCGTTTACCGGTACGGTCCGGAGCCGGAAGAAGCGGTTATATTCCCCGAAAATCCGCATGTGAATCCGGATGCCGCGAGCTTTAGCAGTGGGGATGTGATTAAGCTTACTGAAGCTCCAGGGGCTGCACCTTCTATGAAGAAGATCGGTAGCTCCAATGGTAATGCGGATGCAGTGGTAGCTCACATCACCATACCCAAAGACACAGCACCATCTCCTCCTGATGACCCTACTGGTTTTTATCTTGTTGCCGTTGATTCGAGCGGGAACTACAGGGTATGTGCTGGATGCTGTCTCGTGCCTCCTCCTCCAATGTAGGTCAGGTGCTGGTTTTGTGATGGCGGAACCAAAATGATAGACATAAAGGGGATGACTCTACAGTCATCCCCTTTATATGTCCACTTGTTTGCTATGCTGCCTGGAAGTGTAGTGCGTGAACGTTTAGTACAGAAAGATATGAGCTATCATGGGTTGTTTTAGCGTATGGAGCCAGCGGTGGGATTCGAACCCACGGCCTGCGGTTTACGAAACCGCTGCTCTTCCACTGAGCTACGCTGGCATGCTATCAATGTGGATTATACCTGAAAACATAGGTGATGAGCAACTGGATTCAGTAATCAGTAAAATGTGTAGGGGCGTATGATCATACGCCCCTACTTGCCATATCTAAACAATGTTTGCAAAGCACCTAGACAACACCGGGCTAAAAGTCATATATTGGAATGGCGCTAGCTTTGACTGCCGGGGGCAAGGTTGC
>JAXHUK010000004.1:0-8108 GCA_034189725.1 Chloroflexota bacterium
GCCAGGTACTGATAGCCCCTGGCCCGTGCAGCGACAGCCATCGCCTCAATAGTGTCATGTCCATCGCTCCAGTCAGTATGTACGTGAAAATCACCTTTAATATCCGATAATCCAATCAGCCTGGGCAAGGACTTCGTCCCTGCTTTCTCGATCTCACCTCGTCCCTCGCGTAATTCAGGCGGAATGTACTCAAGCCCAATCCTTCGATAGAAAGCCTCCTCTGTAACAAACTTCTCTATGTCGCCACTCTCCAGCACAGTAATGCCATATTCGCTCAGGCTAAAACCCTGGCGAACCGCACGTTCTCTGAGAGCAATATTATGCTCTCTGCTACCTGTGAAATACTGGAGAAGCGAACCGAAGCATTCGTGCTCCACGATCCGCAGGTCTACCTGGAGTCCACCGTGGACTATGACACTAGCCTTGGTCGTCCCCTGTCCCAAAACCTCTTCCACCAGTGGGAGTCTGACAAATGCCTGGAGCACGCTCCGGGGATCATCTGCGGTGCCCATAATATCGATGTCACCCACAGTCTCCTTGAAGCGGCGCAGGCTACCCGCGGGGGTGAGATTACGTACGGCGGAGCAGCTATTGAGGGCAGCTATGATCTCCTCCACGAGAGGCAATGCCACACCCAGAGGCACACGCTGGTCTTTACGCCGCAGTCTCTGGATATTGTGAAGGATGTTCTCGGCGGTTCGATCTCCCAAGCCGTGCATAGTAGCTACCTGGCCTTCAACAATTGCTCTCTCAAGGGCATCCACGCTGGAGATACCCAACTCTTTGTAGAAGCGCGCTGCGGTTTTCGGTCCCACACCCGGTATGTCTAAAAGGGAGCGAATACCGCCGGGGAACTCGGAACGAAGCTTCTCGTAAGCCTCCAGGCGGCCAGTGGTCAGGAGTTCATGTATTTTTTTGGCGATGGCCTCGCCGACGCCGGGGATTTCGCGGAGCTTACCTTCCTCTTCTACCTGCTCAAGCTCCACGGGTAGCTCCTCTATGGTGCGGGCAGCCTTCTGGTACGCCCTGATCTTAAAATGATTCTCATCCTTAAGCTCAAGGAGATCCGCCATGTCCTGAAAGACCTGAGCGACGGCTGCGTTTTTCATGAGTTCTCTCACACGGGGCTATTTCTTTGCCCTGTTACAGGCTTCATGTGCAACTTGCCCGTTGTTGATTTCAGTTCTGTCGGTTTTATGTGATCGTAAAATCAATGCGAATCAGGATAGTCACTTGCAGAAATCCTCAATCGATGTGAACAAACAACCAGGCTGTCTCTTACAGGTTTTCACCGCAGCACTTCTTATACTTCTTGCCGCTGCCGCTGTGCTTCCTGGTTCTAATCAATATTGAATATTTCCAGGCTGTCCCTCTGAGCTATCAAATCGAAGTGGCGATCACAATGTAAAATGGGAACATTATTCTCCATTGCAATAAGAGCAATATACGTGTCAGTCAGCGGAACAGTGACCCCTTGTCGGAGCAATTTAAATGAAAACCCGGATAGTCGCTCCCAGAAACCCTCCTCTACTGGAAGGTAAATCAAACCTCTTAATAATTCATCGAGCCTGTTATATTCTTCCTGTGATTTTGTGCCCCGCAATATCTCCACCTTTATGATCCCGGGGAGAAGCACAGCACCTTCAATTATCAACCGCTTCACTGTTTCTTTTAATCTGGCATCGCCTTTGGGACGAAATGATTCTATCCAGGCAGAGGTATCAATTATTACCCTACTCATCAGCTCTCATTTTCTCCAGGTCTTCCTGGGTATAGCCGAAGTCATAATTACCGATGAGGGAGGCAAGCCTTTCCCTCCTCTTCAGATCGAGGTATGCACCTATAGCAGTAGCTATAGCCTCCTTCTTTGTCTTAGCCTGAGTCTCTCTCAACAGGTCTCTCATTAGCTCATCTTGTATATCAATCAGTGTCCTCATATAAAGACCCCTGTATATATCATAGAAATGTATTTTAGTATATCATAAATCGGTAAAAAACAACAACCAAGCCGCCTCTTACTGGTTTTTACCGCAGCACTTCTTGTACTTTTTGCCACTGCCGCAGGGGCAGGGATCATTTCGTCCTATATGCCGATCCACAGGGGGCTTCTCGCGTTGCGTGGGCTTTTCCTCTCTAACGAGACCAACGTGATAGATAGTATGCACGATATCATGGTTGATACCAACCATTAGCTCCTGGAACATTTCATGTCCCTGCCGCTTGTATGCCACCAGGGGGTCTCTCTGTGCCAGAGATTGAAGCCCAATCCCCTGGCGCATACTCTCCATAGCGGTGAGATGCTCTACCCAACGTCGATCAATGGCACGTAGCATCACCAACCGCTCCAGAATACGCATATTCTGAGTCTCCAGCTCACTTTCCCTTTCCTCATAGAACGACTCGGCGTGCTCCAGAATCCCTTTTTCGATCTCTCTACGGCTCATCTTAGAGAGTGCATCTTTACTAAGAGCGTTAGGAAGGGGAAGAATAGCGCCTACAGCAGCAACGAGGCCTTCTAAATCCCAGTCATCACCATGCTCATCGTGGAGGTGTGAGTGGATAGTGTCATGTAATTTGCCTTGTATCATGTCCTGAATGTTAGCTTTGAGGTCCGCCCCACTCAGGATCTTCTTCCTCTCTTCGTAGATCACTTCACGATGCTTATTGACCACATCATCGTATTCCACAAGGTGCTTACGAATGTCGAAATGGTAAGCTTCAACCTTGGTTTGGGAATTCTCAATCACCCTGCCCACCATACCATGCTCCAGGGGTGTATCCTCATCGAACCTGGCCCACTCCATAACTCCCTTGACCCGGTCGCCACCGAACCTGCGCATCAGGTCATCCTCGAGTGATACATAGAAGCGAGAGCTACCAGGGTCTCCCTGTCGCCCGGCACGACCTCTGAGCTGATTATCGATGCGTCTGGCATCGTGGCGTTCGGTACCAATGATATGCAATCCTCCCAATTCGATCACCCTGCCATGTTCAGCTTGCCACTCCTCAAGATTTCTGCCATCTGGCTTTCCTCCGAGGATAATGTCCACGCCACGGCCAGCCATATTGGTAGCAATTGTTACTGCACCTTGTCTGCCTGCCTGGGCTACAATGCCTGCCTCTTTCTCATGCAACTTTGCATTCAGCACCTGATTATCTATGCCTCTTTTCTGCAATAGCTTGCTCAGGTACTCTGATTTCTCGATGGATACTGTACCCACCAGCACCGGGCGCCCCTGATCATGAAATTCTTCGATTTCCCTGGCCAAAGCACGGAACTTAGCTTCTTCGTTTTTATATATCTGATCTCGGTACTCCTCGCGAATCAAAGGTTTATTCGTAGGGATAACCATAACATCAAGTTTGTATATTTTATCGAACTCCTCGGCTTCTGTTACGGCAGTGCCTGTCATTCCCGCGAGTTTCTCATACATGCGAAAGTAGTTCTGGAAGGTGACAGTTGCCATAGTTATGCTTTCGCGTTGGACCTTCACGCCTTCCTTTGCTTCAATCGCTTGATGCAAACCTTCGGAGTAGCGTCGTCCGAACATTAACCGACCGGTGAACTCATCAACGATGATAACTTCACCATCTTTAACCACATAGTCACGATCCCGTTTATACAAAACGTGCGCTTTCAAGGCGTTATCGATAAAATGAGTAGCGCCATAATTAGCAGGATCGTAAATATTAGACAAACCTAACCAGTGCTCCATTTTGGCCAGGCCACCCTCTGTTAGAGTAACCGCGCGACTGCGTTCCTCCACAACGTAGTCATCACCTTCACGCAACCGGGGTATTAACTTGGCGAAGGTCTGATAGTTCTGTCCTGACTCTTCAGCAGCACCACTAATTATGAGAGGAGTGCGAGCCTCATCGATAAGGATGTTGTCCACCTCGTCAACGATGGCATAGTTAAGTTCCCGCTGCACACAATGTGCGAGATCAACAACCATGTTGTCCCGGAGGTAATCGAAGCCAAATTCATTATTCGTGCCGTAGGTAATATCAGCTTCATATGCCTGACGGCGTGCAATAGGACGCAGGTGCTGCAATCCAGTATCATCCGAATGATACTCGGGGTCGAAGATAAATGCTGCGTCATGCTGTATGCAGGCTACAGTAATGCCTAAAGCATGATAAATCGGCCCCATCCACTGGGGATCGCGCTTTGCCAGATAATCGTTTACAGTAATTGCATGGACTCCCTTGCCTGTCAGTGAATTGAGAGTGGCAGGCAAGGTAGCTACCAGGGTTTTGCCTTCACCAGTCTTCATCTCAGCGATCTTGCCCTGATGGAGAACTATTCCGCCTATCAACTGAACATCAAAATGGCGTTGCCCCAAGGTACGTTTGGCAGCTTCACGAACAGCAGCGAACACCTCGGGTAGGAGGGCATCCAGTGATTCACCCTTCGCTAAGCGAGCTTTGTGCGTGGTTGTTTTCTCGCGCAATTCCGCATCGCTAAGCTTCTCGAAATCAGATTCAAGGGCATTGATCCTGTCTACAATGGGGCGGAGCCGTTTAAGCTCCCTCTCATTTGAATCCCCGATGATACCGGTTAACCTTCTGAACATAAGTCACCTTTATTGAAACATCGCTCCTACCGAAAGGCCAGCATGGATACGATGAATCGCCTCACCTATTAGAGAGGCCATGGAAAGGACTGTTATTTTCTCCAGTCTCTTTGCATCAGGTACAGGTACTGTATCAGTGACGACCAATTCCTTCAAAGGGCTTCCAGCTATACGCTGTAATCCAGAACCGGAGAGTATCGGATGGGTGCAGCAAGCATACACTTCGGCAGAACCATGCTCCTGCAACGCAATAGCCGCGTTTGTTATCGATCCTCCGGTATCCACTTCATCATCAACAAGTAATGCACGTTTGCCCCTGACATCGCCAATAACCGTCAGGGTCCTTGACCGATCATCATTCCCCATCCTGCGCTTCTCAATAATTGCCAGTGGTTTGTTGAGCCCTGCAGCAAGATCACGGGCACGCTTTGCGATTCCCACATCAGTCGCAACTACCACAAAATCATCTATTGGTTTTGTCATAAAGTAATCTCTGAGGGTATACAATGCCGTCAACTCATCAACAGGGATATTGAAGAAACCCTGTATTTGCCCCGCATGCAAATCAACGGTCAACACACGATTAGCCCCAGCCACAGTGATCAAATCAGCTACCAGCCTGGCTGTTATGGGGACTCTCGGCTGATCCTTTTTGTCCGTGCGACTATAGCCATAGTATGGTATCACAGCGGTTATCCTGCCCGCAGAGGCTCGCTTCATGGCATCGATAATAATCAATAGTTCCACAAGATTCTTATTAACTGGAGAGCATATCGGCTGGACAACAAATACATCACGTTGTCTCACATTTTCCTTGATCTGGACAAATATATTCTCATTACTAAATTCCGACACGACCATATTGCCCAGGGAAAGACCTAAATGCTCACAAATCTTCCCAGCTAACTGCTCATGGGCATTCCCACTGAAAACCTTTAACTCGTCAAACAATTCCATCCCCCTTTGTATGTTCTACAGCCTCTAGCAAATCTCATAGATTTCTAAAAAATCGATGCATCGCCAATCTTTATGCGGATTGTTTATCCCGAGGTTGGCAGCCCCTGCTTCGCTCGATCTCATCCAGCCTGAATCGGAATCATGCCGCCGATGAACGCCAGTACAATCAAAATCAAGCGGCAGGTAACCACGTTGTAGTACCTGCCTCTGAGGCAATCCATAATCCATTAAAGTTGCCCCATAGTTCTCAAGCCGAATTGGATTCGACGCTTCTGCAGTCCCATTTTAACTATAGCACAGAAGCTACTGTCGGGCAATTGCCGTTTACGTCTATGAACAGCAACAGAAAATGAGCCTCAAACTGAAATTATTCAGTCGTCCTGTTTCGTGCGTCACCAACGAGTACTTCCCGACCTGGTGGTATCCCAGACCTCTATTCACCGCTTCGCCTCGCGCACTATCTTGTCAATAACCTTCGTGATATCACCCGAGGTATCAACAGAGAAGTGATTTCGACTGATTTTCTCAGCCCTCATGCTCATCCTTTGATAAACCCCCCAATCTGCATCGGAGTTATTATCATAGTCAAAAGTAGCCATTCGGTCTTGAAGGCGTTTGCGTACTATGTCACCAGGAGCCCTCACTTTGACAATGAGTAGCTTTGCTCTGAGTCGCTCCGCGATATGATACAAACGTTCTCGATGTTGTTCTACCAGGTTGGTGGCATCAAGAATAACGGTAACCTCGCTACTGAGGAGTTCCTCTATCAGGCGATAGCATGCAGAGAACAGCCGATGGCTCTCCTGCGCGGTGTAGGTTGGCGACAGGAATAATCTCTTACGTAATACGTCGCTTTCCAGCACAACGCTGGGTAACCGTTCAGCTAACTTGCGACTGAAATACGACTTACCTGTCCCCGGCAAACCACTGATGATAACAAGCGCTGGTTTTGCTACGGGTTCGGGAAGTTCATTAAGCCCTTGCCTCAGTTTTTGTACGTCATCGATTGTTTGCTCTTGATCCATCGCTCAGTTCTACGCAAGTATGTAAACCAACTGACTAGATCTCGCTTCTATCGAAGAGAAGACGATTCAATAACATCCCTTTCTTTCCCGAAGGTTGCTTCAAGTCCTCACTTACACCAGCTGTCAACCTTCTCAGCTCAATCAGAGCAAAGAGGGCTACGAAAGCCAGAATTACTTCCAGCGGCTGCCCCGTCCACCATGCCGTCAAGGGCAACACAGCGAAACCTATGGCCATTCCTAACGGCAAACTCAGGCTTGGTGGACCACCGAACTTCAGACGCTCATCACACGATTGATTGTGCTGCAGGAATCGTGGAGCGGTTCTCACTAAAAATCCTATCAGCATAGGTACCAAGGCAATAAGCAAGGCGTTTGTTGCCAGAGCACCCGACATCGCCAATCCTATGCTGTTTCCCTTCTCTCCATCGAATTTGAGGAATATAGGCCACATTTGCCCTGCTACCGCAGCCACCCCAGCAAAAGCAACCCAACCTGGTGCAAAGCCCAGGTCTCTTGCAACCAAAACAGCTATAATACCTTTAGCAAAATCGAAAATTACCCCGGCGAAGCCAAAGATACGACCCACATTTCGCCACAGAGCGATATGCATATCACTCTGTTCTCTTAGATCGACACCCCGAAGTCTGCCCATCAAGTACATTACAGGCAAGGCGCCGAGAAGATACGCCCCCAGGATCAATAACACATTATCCCACATTACTAATCCCCCTAGCTCTTAATGACTTAAACGATACAGAGACTTGTGTGCTGATCCCTCCAAATTTCAATTCCTAAGTCTGGTTCAATAGTATCAAACGCAGTTCACCTGTTTCCTTCTTGCCGAATCAATACGAAACACCAGTAGAGAAACCGATGGCAAGGCTCCCTGCTCCTCAGGATTAAAGGAAATGTATACATACCTGTGGAATCTTCCATTGCTTTCTCTTCTGCTTTCATAACCGACTCGAACGCTATATCAAGGTGAGCAGGAAGCGTTATGCACAGTATACTTTATACTTTCCATTTATTGACTTGGCTCTTGGAATACGCGGAAGTAGTCTCATGGGGAAGAGGAGGAGACCACAGGTAATTTTTGCCCTTTTCGAAATTTCGCAGAATCCTTGTGACGTTATATCTCTACCATCACGACAGCAGCGATTCCCAACAATCATGAGCAGGGGAATAATACACGTATTGTACTGGTGTACAATGCGTCGAGGGATACATGAACCGGTGTCCGCGATAACGGTGGCTTGACTCATAAGATTTTCGCTTGAAACCTTTTTGAACCCCTCACCACAGACCATACTCATTGTAACAGCAAAGCAGGCATAGCGCAACGAGTAGAACACTCAATTACACACCCGTTTTTCCTGGTTTACTGTCATTTTTCTATCTAAAAGTAATTATCGTGAATCATCAAATTCTGCAGGTTCCCTGATTGACGATGCATAGAGGCAATGGTATGATAATAGCAAGATAAAGCCAGCGCCATAACCATGGCAGCGTAGCTCAGAGGCCAGAGCGGGGGACTCATAAGCCCTTGGTC
>JAXHUK010000040.1:0-6023 GCA_034189725.1 Chloroflexota bacterium
ACGCCAGCGGTAAGCCATACCTATGATACACAAGGCAATTACAACGTCACACTAACTGTGGCAGACGGGAATGGGAACACGGATACCGATGATACCACAGCCCAGGTCACTGTTGAGCCAATCGAGCTGTTCTCAGACAGCTTCGAGGATTACTCTTTGAGCAACTGGGTGCAGGACTACCAGCACGACTGGTTCCGCTCCACCCAGCGCGAGCTTCAGGGTTCTCACTCCGCTGAAGTCGATGGTAGAGCGAAAGACGCCTCTCTCACCCTCAAAAATGCCATCGATTTGAGTAACACTGCTGAAGCTACGCTCACCTTCTCATGGTTCATCGAAAGCGGACTCGATAGTGGTGAATACGTCGCCCTCGACCTCTGGAATGGCGCAACCTGGAACGAGGTGGCTAAACTCCGGGGAAACATCGATGCGGAGAATATATGGCATCACGAGACTGTTGACCTCGGTGCTTATCAGATAAGCGACTTCAAGCTCCGCTTCCGCGGCAAGATGTCCTATTCACGAGAAGACGCCAACGTTGATACAGTGAGGATCACGGGCATGCCAAACTAAGAATGGTACCGGCTGCTACATATATGCCGAAATTAAGTAATTCACATATCAAGAGTGCCCCGCCTTTCAGGCGGGGCACTCTTATCAACGCTTTTGTTACTGTCTTTCTTCTAGCCGACCTGCTTTAGCTGACCTGCTTTAGCTGACCTGCTCGGTCCCAAATTGCTTTCTGCGCACCATCCACACCAGAGATACGACAAACATGGTTATCATGGCAACAATACCCCACTGGCCTACGGTAGGCACTGATGGCGGACTATATATGTTACCGAATCTCACCAGAGCAGTTTCATCATCTAGAACCTGTACCGTCTTAACAATCGGGGTTACCCCAGGATCGGTATTCCTCCAGCCAGGTTTGAGAGTCTCTGTTACCGTATATTGACCGGCATCGAGACCTGTAAACTGGGCGTAGCCACCGCTAGCAGTAACCTCCGAGAACGTTCCTGATGGACCATCAATGGTAAATTCCCATCCATTAAGGCCAGGATCATCTGCCGCATCATACACTCCATTACCATCGGTATCCCTGTACTTGAATACGGTCAAACCACCACTGGCCACCTCTAAATAGTTGCCAAACCTCACCGTAGAGGGCCCCTCCTCAGTTACCTCTACTGTCTTGACAATCGGGGTTGGTGGTGTGATACCAGGGTCAGTGTTAATCCAGCCATCCTGTGGAGTCTCTGTTACCGTATATTGGCCTACCTCAAGACCAAATAAGTAGATGTAGCCTCCACTATACGTGGTTTCCGAAAATGAACCAGATGGACCGACTATAGTGAAGTCCCATCCATCGAGGCCCGTATCATCACCTGGATCATAACCCCCGTCACCACCGGTATCGTTATACTTAAACACGACCAGATCTCCGCTGCCTACATACACGTAGTTACCAAACATCACCATACCCCGTTGCCCCGCAACCACCTCCACGGTCTTTACAATCGGAGTGGGTGGATCGATGCCAGGATCGGAGTTCACCCAACCAACCTGGGGAGTCTCCTCAACAGTATAGAAGCCAGGAACGAGATTCGTAAGGGTAATATACCCACCACCAGAAGTATCACCTGACGCAGTATAGCCCAGCGGGCCGGTGACGCTAAAATGCCAGTCATCGAGGCCAGTGTCATTTCCTGCATCATAGGTACTACTGCGATCCAGGTCGTTGTACTTGAATACCGTTAGCTCTCCCCATACAACTGTGGATGTTACCGTCTTATTACCAGACGCATCACCCGTTGGCTCAGTCATTAGTGTGCCCTCATAATCAACCATTGCCACGACCTGAGCTACGCCCGGATTGACATCCACTGTATAGTTGAGACAGGGATAGGCTCCCGGAAGGTATAGCACACCCGCTCCACCCGCAGGAAAGTCAACTCCAGTATCCAACACGCAAGGTGCCCCAGAGGGCGTACCATCGGGTCCTGGCGGGTAGAACGTTAAAGTAACGTCTTCGACGTCACATCCCCCAGGAAAATTGAAAGCATTGACCGTGTACTCGATTATATCGCCCTGCTGTACCACACTTTTGTCCTTTTGCAGCATGATGTTAAACGTGTTACCGTTGCACCCCGGAGGCGACTCGGCCAGTGCAATCCCGGGCACCATAGTCGCTACCAACGCTGCCATCAAGACCAGAGCTAAAATAAGCCTCACGCTACAACCGAATATCCCTGAAAACACTCTACACATTGCCCTCACCCCTTCTATGAAAAAAGTTATTCATGATTTCCGTCGGATACCTGCAGTCGCGTATCAACGCGCTTGCATAAAAAAACCGACCCCAGAAGGTCGGTTTTGCTATTCGCTCCCCAAAGCCCAAGCAACCAATTACAGGCCCTGGCTCAACGCATCCTTACAATGTGCATAAACTACCAGAGTAAAACTGCAGTCATCGATAATAACTGCTGAAAATTCGCTCTGTTTTATGCAAAAATCTATACTGTTACAAATGGATATCAGTATGTGAGTACGATTGTCTACGAAATTGCAACTTTTGTCAATACCATATTCTTGTCGTTTCCTACATTTTTCCCCTTTTCTACTATCATAACCTCTAAAAAACAACGATAGTATCCAGTTACTATGCCAGTCGGCCAATTCTTTCCCACTCTATAAACCAGGTACTAAAGCACCCTTGATGAACCATATAAGAAGTACACCCTGGCAAGGGATACACATAGTACGCCCTGACAAAGTACACCCGCTGGATAGCGTAATTTTCCCTCTCGCGTCACAATATTATTAGGCAAAGTTAAAAATGCGGAGTGAGTGTATATCATCTCCGTGGCTGCACCAATGTCTAGCTACGACACATAAGAAACAGCCAAATTTTTAACATCCAAAGCTTAGTTAACAGAATAGCTTTCATTCCGAGAAAGGCAAACCGCGAGAAATTGCGGGACGCAAAGTCACGGGTCTACCATTGATAACTATCAATCAGGACAGCCGGACTACCGAAGAGCCTACATACCTATAGTTGAAGAGCCTTTCTCCGGACAGGAAAGGCTCTTCAGTTTTTCAGGAGGAACTACTCATGAATACCCATCACTACATCAGATCATTGTTCCCACGTATAGCGCTGACTCTAGTCCTGCTGCTCACAGCGGTCAGTACCGGTGCGCCAGCCTTGCATGCTGCCGATCCAGGCACACAGATGGCTAATGAGTCTGATATCAGATTGGATGTAGATGAGCCAATCATCGAGGATACTGCAAACGAAACTACCGATGGCTCCAGTACCGAATTAAATAACCTCGATTCCTGTGCCATCTGCCCTGCTGCTACGGATAACACTTCGGACGGATATGCTGAAATCCTCAGCGATGACGACAGGATAGAACTACTCAATATCGGCATCAGCAATCCTGCAGCAATGTACTGCGAAGAGTTAGGCTATGAATATAAGGTGGTACTAACAGACGAAGGAGAGCAGGGCGTGTGTTCCCTACCTAATGGAGAGGAAGTCGATGCCTGGGCGTTTTATAAAGGTGAAGTAGGGCAAGAGTTCTCCTATTGTGCCCAACAGGGTCTGGATATCGCCCCCCAAATGGAAAGGGATAGCTTTGCCCAGGAGTGCATTACCTGTGTAATGGATGATGGCTCCTCGCGAACAGCCTCCGAGCTCCTCAGTTTGGAACGCAAGATCACCTTTGGAGTTCAGGAATTCGATACCAACATAGAGAGGTTGAATACAACAAATGACGAGGAAAGAACGCTTGAAGTAACGACTACGAGCATTCCTGATTACTTCGACTGGAGAAACAACGGTGGAGATTGGTTGACTCCGGTGAGAAATCAGGGTGGTTGTGGCAGTTGTTGGGCGTTTGCAGCCGTAGGTATCGTAGAAGCACAGTACAACATTTTTAGCGGCAATCCACAACTGGATCTGGACCTCTCGGAACAGTACCTGGTATCGGATTGCAGTCCCAATTGCGGCGACTGTGGAGGTGGCGGACCTGCATGTGCACTTGGATTCATAAGAGATCAAGGAATAACAGATGAAGCATGTCTCCCCTATATAGCAAGTAACAGTCCCTGTTCAGGTTTGTGCCCTGATTGGAGCGAGAGACTATACACTATAGATGAGAGAGGCTATGTTCAGAACAATATACAGGCTATTAGAGAGAGCGTGATCGAAGAAGGCCCGCTCGTAGTCGCCATGGGCATCGGGAGCAAGTTTGGAGGATACTGGGATGGCGACATCTACAGATGTACCAATGACAATGGAGCAAACCACGCTGTTGTCATAGTTGGTTACGACGAAACAGATAACTACTGGATCGTACGCAACAGTTGGGGCTCAGGTTTTGGTGACGGCGGTTACTTTAAGGTAGGCTGTGAAGAATGCTGGATTGAGAACTACGTCTACTCTGCCAAGCTCTTGCCCAACAATCCGCCTGTTGCTAATCCGGGTGGCCCCTACAGCGGAACCGAGGATGTTGCCATTACCTTCGATGGCTCCGCTTCCTATGATCCCAGTGGTGATCCGCTTACCTACACCTGGAACTTCGGCGACGGTACACCACCGCTGACTGTAGCTTCTCCCACGGCAGAGCACACATATACCACTGGCCAACAGGAAGCAGACGAGGTCTACTCAGTTACTCTCACCGTAAACGATGGCAGGGCTGATTCGGAGCCTGTGACTACTACAGTTACTGTGAGTGGCGTAAACGACCAGCCTACAGCAGAAGCAGGTGGACCCTACTCTGCAACCCTGGAACAGGCGATAACGTTCAACGGCTCCGCTTCCAGTGACGAGGAAGGGACTCTCGCTTCCTATACCTGGGATTTCGGCGATGACACACCCCCCGTGACCGTGACCTCGCCAACCGTGAGCCATGCTTACAGCAGCCCCGGCAACTACCTCGTCCAGCTCATTGTCGAGGATAGTGATGGAACAACGGATACTGATGACACCACAGCCCAGGTGACAGTCGAACCTGTCGAACTGTTCTCGGACAGCTTCGAGGATTACTCTTTGAGCAACTGGGTGCAGGACTACCAGAACGACTGGTTCCGCTCCGTACAGCGCGCAACCAACGGCTCGTACTCCGCTGAGGTCGATGGTCGGGCAACGGATGCTACACTTACCCTCAAGAATCCTGTCGACCTGAGTGCAGCTTCAGAGGCAACCCTCACATTCTCCTGGTTCATCGAGGGTGGACTCGATACCGGTGAATACATAGCCCTCGACCTCTGGAACGGCGCATCCTGGAACGAGACCGTCCGACTACGAGGAAACGTCGACCTCGAAAACGCATGGCATACCGAGTCCATTGACCTGGGCAACTATCTCACAAGTGATCTCAAGCTCCGCTTCCGCGGTATGATGTCCTATTCTACAGAGGACGCCAATGTGGATGCGGTGAGGATAACGGCGATACTGCCTCCCAACGACCCACCGGTTGCCGATCCAGGTGGCCCCTATAGCGGAACCGAGGATGTTGCCATTACCTTCGATGGCTCCGCTTCCTCCGATCCCCAGGGGACGGCACTTACCTACACCTGGGACTTCGGCGACGGTACACCACCGCTGACTGTGGATACTCCCACGGCAGAGCACACGTATACTACAGGCCAACAGGGAGTAGATGAGGTCTACTCGGTCACTCTCACCGTAAACGATGGCAGAGCAAATTCGGAGCCGGTGACTACTACAGCTACTGTGAGTGGCATAAATGACCAGCCTATAGCAGACGCAGGTGGCCCCTACTCTGCATTCCTGGGACAAACCATAACATTCAACGGCTTCGCATCAAGCGATGAGGAGACCCCTATTCCTTACGACACCGAGGACTTAGGCGATGAGGAAGGCCCTATTGCCTCCTATACCTGGGATTTCGGCGACGACACACCCCCCGTGACCGTGACCTCGCCAACCGTGAGCCATGCTTACAGCAACCCGGGCAACTACCTCGTCCAGCTCATTGTCATGGATAGCG
>JAXHUK010000041.1:0-6448 GCA_034189725.1 Chloroflexota bacterium
CTCCGATACCGGGTTGTCATCGTGTACTATCACCGAGAGGGAATCGGTGGCCACAACAATCTCATAGGGGTATACACCGTTTGCTTCAGCCTGTTCAATCTCGCTTTCCTTGATTTCTCGCGATGCCTGGCAGATATCTGTGGTACCGTTGATGAGCGAAGCAATGCCTGCGCCGGAACCAGGGCCACTAACCGCGATATTTACCCCAGGGTGCATCCCCATGAATTCTTCTGCCCACACCGACGCCAGCGGGGTCACCGTATTTGATCCTATGATCTTGATGGAGCCTGATAAACCGTCTTCGTCTCCAGTAGTGCCATTACAACCAGCTACACCAAGCACCATAACCAGCAAGCCAGCTAATACTACTGTGATCCATCCTTTATTTCGTTTAGTGAACATGCTCCCTCCTACCGCTTAATTTCATCAGGACTAGCCCCAATACTACCAATCCCAACAGAGCTGGGTATAACCACTTTCCAAGTCCAATGCCCCAATCTGTTGATGTCCACCACAAACCTCGTTTTGCATCAGGGTCACGGGTAAACCTGTTCTCCCTTGTACCAGTTACCCAGTGTCTCTCGTAGCGATCAATTCTGCCTTAGATAACTCCTCTCGAGGTACCTTTACCAGCAAAGTCATATCTTCATTCTTAGCGTCATGCGCAATCAAAGCCAGAGTATGACGCTTCATCAGGCATCCCCCTTTTTGGAAAGCTCATCGATCAACTTCTTCACCCTCATGCTGATTTCCTCTCTTATTTCTCGTACCTCTTCAATTGGTTTTCCACTGGGGTCTGCTAGTTGCCAATCCTCGGTGGGGACAGATACAACGGGACAAACTCCTTCTACACCACAACCCATGGTTATGATCGTATCAGCTTTATCTGCTAGCTCTGGTGTCAACAGTTTGGGGAGATTGCTACTGATGTCTAATCCGATCTCAGCCATTGCCTGCATTGCTACAGGGTTGATGTGACTTGCTGGTTGTGTTCCTGCGGAATATGCATGAAATCGACCTTGTGAGTAGCTATTGAACAGGGCCTCAGCCATCTGGCTACGACCTGAGTTGTGCACACATACAAACAGAACATTTTTTACCATGATTCAATTACTTGAACATCATTCTCTATAGTTTGAGTATAGCAAGGGGTGTTTAAGAGTTGTTTAAGGCATTGTTAAGAGAATGTTAAAGTGTTGTTAAAACTTATCGAACTGTTTGCAGCATGCGAATTTCTGTATTCTCACAATTATACCCATTCTGAGGGTAGCTGGAGTTGATCTGGAAGACGGAGAAGGAGGCCCGAATTCAACTATAGTTCAGTCGCGAGAGGAATGGTGAATCGGAACGTCGATCCTTTCCCTTCCATGCTATGGACGCGGATACTGCCGTTGTGGGACTCTATGATGTGCTTGGCGATGGCCAAGCCGAGCCCGGTGCCACTTCCGCTGCGGGCTCTGTCCGCTTTGTAGAATCGCTCGAATATTCGTGGCAGGTCGTCGGCAGGGATTCCGACACCGGTATCAGCTATTGATACAAGTATGTAGCTGTTCTCCAGTTCTGCCGATACAGATATTTTTCCACCTGGGGGAGTGAATTTAATGGCGTTATGGATAAGGTTTACCAAAACATGTCCAATCAGGTCACTGTCTCCGAGGGCTTTGGGTAAGGTTGAGCTACTCGTTGTTTCCAGTTTGAGACCGACCCTATCGGCTTGCGGTGTGAGTCTTCCTACAGCCTGGCTAATTGCTTCGGTCATATCAAATGGTTGTATCTGAAATGGGGCTTCCCCACTTTCTATTCGTGACAGTTCCCCGAGTTCCTGTACCATCTGAGCAAGTTTGTCTACCTCGGCATTTATTTTGCCAACAAAGTCCTTTGCTACTGCAGAGTCTTCAATTGCTCCTTCATGCAAGGTTTCGGCAATTGCCTTGATCGATGCTATGGGAGTGCGCAGCTCGTGTGAGATATTGGAAGCCAGGTCATGACGCGCTATCTGAAGTTGTTGTAACTCGGTGAGGTCGTTGAGAATCAATAGACAGCCGGAGTCCTCTTCCAGAGGAGTAGCAATCACACCCAGAAACAGCTTCAGTGAATTAACCTCCACTGTTCCTGTCTGCTGCTTTCCTGTTTTCATACAACGCTGCAGTATCTCGGCGAGCTCGTAATCTCGCACTGCTTCGATGAAGGTATACCCAAGCACATGACCCTCAGAAAGCTGGAGCATGCGTTGTGCTGCTTGATTTACCAGAGTGACTTTACTATTACTATCTAAAACGAATATGCCATCGCTCATGTGGGAGAGCGTTGTTGCCATGCTATCTCGTTCCACGGTTATATGCTCTAGCCTTTCTTTCAGCTTCGAGGCCATCAGGTTGAGCGCAGCTGCCAGCTCGCTAATCTCTTCTCCCGATGTTACCTGGACCTTCTGGTTGAGTTCACCATCAGCCATCATTCTGGCTGCGTGAGTTAGCTTGTTGATTGAGCCTGTCATGCCCTTCAGTATATAGAGAACGAGCAAGAATGCTATACATGAGGGTATCACGGCTGCGAAGAATACACCCCAGCTGAGATATGAAAAGTAAGCACTGAAACCGACAAGGCACAGTAGAGTGAGAGTGCCAACTATGATGGCTACACGCCATGTACTACTGCGAACCATACCTACTCCTCAAACATGTAGCCGATGCCCCGCACTGTCAAGAGGTGCTGGGGGTGAGCTGGATCACCCTCGATTTTCTGGCGAAGCCATCTGATGTGGACGTCGACTGTGCGTGTATCACAGGTATATTCGTACCCCCAAACCTTGCTCAGGAGGTGCTCTCTGCTAAATACCTGCCCCTTGTTTTTTACCAGGAATGCAAGCAATTCGAATTCCTTGCGACGTATGTCGAGCACAGACCCTCCAAGTGATAGTTGATATCGTGCGAGATCGATCTCAAAGTTGTCGAATCTGATTACCGGGGGGCTCGCTTCACCGCTGTCCTTTGAATCCTGTTTTGAAAGCTCGGAGCGGCGCAGTACTGCCCGTATGCGGGCTAGAAACTCCCTCATACTGAATGGTTTCGTTATATAATCGTCAGCACCTAGCTCCAATCCTACGACCTTATCGATCTCGTCAGTCTTGGCAGTGAGCATGATTATGGGGATAGTTGTTTCTTTGCGCAGGATGCGGCATACCTCGAAACCATCGAGTTCGGGGAGCATCACATCGAGAATGACAACCTCAGGTTTATCACTTCGTACGAGTTCTAAAGCCCGCGTACCATTATTCGCAGTGATTACCGTATAGCCCTCTTTTACAAGGTTGTACTCCAGGACATCGAGCAGAGTTTGATCGTCCTCAACAAGGAGAGCTTTATTAGTAGCCACCATGATCCTCCGGTAGGGCTAACAGATTTACTCAGTAGGGGCGAGATTACCTCGCCCCTACAACGCTACGGTTATTTCTGCTTCATCTCTACTCACAGTCTGAAGCCGATTGTCGGAAATTTGCGACTATGCTTATCCCATCAGGGTCTCTTTCAATACTTCATCAACATGCTCGACGAATATAAATCTGAGATCACCTTTAATGTGTTTCGGGACTTCTGCCAGATCTTTTTCGTTGTCTTTGGGAAGAAGCACTGTCTTTATACCAGCACGGTTAGCAGCGAGAACCTTCTCTTTGATTCCGCCTATAGGGAGCACTTTACCTCGCAGGGTAATTTCACCGGTCATACCGACATCTTTACTCACAGGGCGTTTGGTCAGTGTTGATATCAGTGATACCGCCATAGTAATTCCAGCGGACGGTCCATCCTTGGGAATAGCCCCTGCAGGGACATGGACATGAATGTCGTTCTTGCTGAAGAAGTCCCCTTTAACTCCAAGAGACCCGGAATTAGCGCGTGCATAACTGAGAGCGGCTCGTGCTGATTCTTGCATTACATCGCCCAGTTGACCTGTGAGGATGAGGTTTCCCTTTCCGGGCATTAACGTTGATTCAATGAAGAGCACATCGCCACCGGCGGGTGTCCAGGCGAGTCCTGTTGCCACACCGATTTCGTCGGACCTCTCCGCAACCTCATGCCTGAATTTCCTGACCCCTAATATGTTTTGCACTTTGCGTGGGCTGACATTCGTTCTCTTTTTACTCCCTTGTGCTACCTCGCGAGCTGTCTTGCGGCAAATCGTCCCTATCTCTCGCTCCAAATTCCGTAGGCCTGCTTCCCTGGTGTAATTTCTTACAATGGTGAGAATAGCATCATCGGAGATCCTGAGATCCTGTTTTTTCAGACCGTGTTCTTCAAGCTGTTTAGGGACAAGAAATTTCTTCGCGATATGAAGTTTCTCGACTTCCGTATATCCGGGGAGCTCCAGAATTTCCATTCTGTCTCGCAGGGCAGGAGGAATGGGATCTATGAGATTGGCTGTAGTGATAAACATCACCTTTGAGAGGTCAAAAGGGACCTCAAGATAATGGTCGCTGAAGGCAAAATTTTGCTCGGGATCGAGAGCTTCGAGCAATGCAGCCGATGGATCACCGCGAAAGTCAGCTCCGACTTTATCGATCTCATCGAGCATAAAAATCGGATTATTGGAACCAGCTCTGCGAATGCTCTGGATTATTCTGCCGGGAAGAGCACCTATATAGGTGCGACGGTGCCCGCGTATTTCTGCTTCGTCTCTGATGCCACCAAGTGACATACGGATAAAATTGCGTCCCAGAGCCCGGGCAATAGATTTTCCCACAGAGGTTTTTCCAGTTCCGGGAGGGCCCGCAAAACAGAGAATGGGTTGCCGCATGTTCTCTTTCAATGTTCGTACTGCGAGATAATCGAGGATCCGTTCTTTTACCTTTTCCAAATCATAATGATCCTCGTCGAGAACTCGCTGTGCCTGAACTACATCGAGATTGTCCTCGGTGCTCGTGTTCCAGGGCAAGGAGATCACCCAGTCAAGGTAGGTTCGTGCAGTGGTGTATTCCGCTGCTTGAGGGGGCATCTTGGAAAGGCGATCGAGCTCTCTTTCAGCCTCTTTCAAGGCTTCGGCAGGTAGTTGAGCTTCTTCGATTTTCCCTCTCAGTTCGTTTATTTCCATAGTGCGTTCATCGACTTCGCCCAGTTCCTTCTGAATAGCCTTGAGCTGTTCCCTCAGCACGAATTCCCTTTGTGATTTATCCATTTCCTCCTGGACTTGATACTGGATCTTGCTCCGCAACTCCAGAATCTCCAACTCATTGTTGACAAATGTCGTCAGCCGTTCCAGCCGTTTTTGAACATCTAGTGTTTCCAGTAGTTCCTGACTTTCCTCAAGCTTGAGGTTGGAGTGGGCGGCGACAAAGTCAGCGACCATACCCGGCTCATTCAGGTTCATGGCGGCGACCGAAAGTTCATCAGGCAGATTTGGGGAGAGAGATACCATTTTCTGGAAGAGTGATGAAATGTTCCTCATCAATGCCTCAAGCTCAGGCGACATATCCTTTTTCTCTTCCGTCGCTACCTCGACCGTTCCCTTAAAAAAAGGATCGGTTTGAGATATCTCGACCAGCTTGATCCTCTTGAGTCCCTGTAGCAGGGCACGTACTGAACCGTCGGGCATTTTCAACATTTTGACAATGTTGGCTGCAGTCCCAATCTTGTACAAGTCTTCTGGTGATACTTTTTCGGAGCGATGCTGTATTGCGAAAATGCCGATAATTTTATCCCCGGCAACCGCTTCGTCAATAAGCTTGATCGTTCTCTCATCACTTGCGGCAAGAGGTATGATCACCGAGGGAAAAATCACGTACTCACCGCTGGGTAGAATACTGAGTTCACCAGGGATGGAGACTTCTATGGGTTTTTCCTCGAATTTCTCGTTAGTAGGTATCATGATTGTTCCCCCCTTTCCTTATCAATCAGATATTTTTGATTTGACGTTGAGGGATCTGAAATTCTTAACTTTCGGTAGTACAACCTCTATGAGTCCATTATTATAGGTTGCTTGCGTGGCGGTGGTATCCACAACTGCCGGTAAAGCTACGCTTTTTTCAAAAGGGCCGCTCGTGATTTCCATCTGGTGGTAGAGGCACTTACCGCTTGTCTGTGGTCTTTTATTTCTTCTTCCTCGTACAATGAATGTGTTACTATTGATCAGCATCTCTACTTCGGATTCGCTGATGCCAGCTAGTTCTACAGTTACTATAATGTCATCATCGGTTTCTAATACGTCGATGGCAGGCTCCCAGGCTGAAGGTGAGAATTTAACAATGGGAGGCTTTGAACCAGCGAGATGGTCTAACAGACGGTTCATCTCCTGTTGCATGATCTCTAATTGGAAAAGCCAATCCCTGTGGAATTGAACCATGGTGACCTCCTTTGTCGTAACCTGCAAGTTGTACCATGGTATCATTATATAACTTTAGATTCTCGTATCAAGTCTATTGTTTATAAAGAGAAGATTTGCATTGTTACAAAGAGGTTGC
>JAXHUK010000042.1:0-9013 GCA_034189725.1 Chloroflexota bacterium
CCCGCCTGGAGGAAGAACTGGCCGACATCATGATCTACTGCTTGAGCCTGGCCAATGTTATCAACATGGATGTGACGCAAGCTGTCACCAATAAGGTAAGTAAAAACGAAGAGAAATACCCGGTTGAGCGAATCAGAGGTAGCTATAAAAAGTATACCGAGTTGTGATGCCTGCTTAGAAAATAACTTGGTAAGCTCTGTTCAGCCAGATTTTCACCCTCATCCTTCGACAAGCTCAGGACAAGCCCTGGCCCTCTCCCGTCAAGGGAGAGGGGAAAAGCTCCTCTGTTTTGAGTTGGAGGGCTGAAAACAACCTCCGTAATACCGAGAAATTTAATCCTCTCTCCCCTGGGGGGAGAGAGTTAGAGTGAGGGGGCTTCCTTAGATTGAAAATGAGGAATGGCCAAGAGTCGACAGCCCTTGCTAGAGAACTCCGTCAGAAACAAACTGACGCTGAAAGAGCACTGTGGTTCAGACTAAGGAATAAGCAACTGGAAGGCATGAAGTTCCGAAGACAACAGCCGGTAGGCCCTTATATTGTTGATTTCGTAAACCTTGAGGAAAAGCTTGTAATCGAAATTGATGGGGGGCAACATAATGAGCAGGAAATAAGGAAACATGATGAGGATAGGACGTCGTGGCTCGAAGAGAGAGGATACCGAGTGCTGAGATTCTGGAATAACGATGTTCTGCTGAACATGGAGGGTGTTCTGGAAATAATAAGAGAGAGTTTAATATGAAATTTCACCCTCACCCTGGCCCTCTCCCGTCAAGAGAGAGGGGAAAAGCGCCTCTGTTTCGAGTTGGAGGGCTGAGAACAACCTCCGTAATACAGAGGGGGTTGTGAGAGAGAGTTAGAGATAGGGGCAGTATGCTAAATCATGCAAGAGCCCATTAGTAACATCCATAAGTTAAAGCCTTTGTGGTTCTATCAGGTGATTATTTGAGCCTAGATTATCCAGGATAGGGGTCGAAATGGCAAAACCTGCGTTCATTGTATTCGAGGGTGGAGAGGGCAGCGGAAAGTCTACCCAGGCTACTATACTCAAGAGGAGGCTTCTCAGGCAAGGTTTTCCCGTAGTGCTCACCCGCGAACCCGGCGGTACTCCCGTTGGCAACAGACTGCGCCGCTGGCTCAAGTGGGGTAGCGAGATCACCCCCCAAACCGAGCTACTACTGATACTTGCTGCTCGAAGCCAGCTCGTGACCGGGGTCGTCCGTCCTGCTCTGGAGAAGGGCTCTCTCGTTATCTGCGACCGCTACGCCTACTCAACACTTGCTTATCAGGGCTACGGCCGCGGAATGGACCGGGGCTTTCTGGAGTCCCTGAATACCTTTGTTACCGGCGGCCTGGTGCCCGACCTGGTGGTGCTCCTGAATTCCGATCCTGCAGAGGGACTGCGACGTAAAACCAGCAGACGTGACCGCTTTGAGCGTGAGGATCTGTCCTTTCACCAGAGAGTGCGAGAGGGCTACCTCAGGATGGCCGCTGCTGACCCGGAACGATGGCTGGTAGTCGATGCCTCGCTCCCCCGGAACGAGGTACGAGAGCTGATCTGGGAGCGGGTGCAGCAATTTCTCGACTAGTTTCGAGGTTTTTTTCCGAAAATAGACCTTAATTCCATTCGTCCTGAGTCCTTCGATAAGCTCAGGACAGGCTTGTCGAAGGGCGTTCATGGTTCGACGAGCTCACCACAAACGGTGCTCATCACTTCTATTTTCATGATTCGATGGTGTGGGCAACCGCCCACGAGCGTTTGCTACAGAAGAGGCTTACAGTGCTACCGACCTATGCCCCCAACTCCCTGGCCACCAATTCTCGATAAGCGATCATCAGCCTCCCGGTTACCCCGCCCCTTTCCCCGTTTTCGGTAACTCCGCCGACGGGCTTGCCATCGACCTCCCGAAGAGGCATCAACTCCAGAATGGAATTGGTGAGGAATGCTTCATCGGCCTGCAGAAGCTCTTCCAGCTTGATTTCCCGCTGCACCACACCTGTGCCCATCTGTGTCGCCAGCTCTATCACGGTCTGGCGTGTGATCCCCGGGAGGCATCCGCTGTCAACGCCTGGGGTAATCAGATTCCCTCCAGATACCAGGAAAACATTGCTGGTACTTCCCTCACAGAGAAAGCCCCGCTCGTTGAGCAACAGGGCTTCATCAATTCCTGCTTCCCTGGCCTCGCGCCGGGCAATCATGTTATGTAAATAGTTCGCTGATTTGATACGTGAAAGAACAGTTTGACTATTCTGCCGTATCGAAGACACCATTGCCCTGAAACCACTCCGATACCTTTCATCGGGAAGCGGGTTATAGTGAGCAGCAACAACGAACACTGTAGGAATAGCGTCCGGTGGCAGATCAGGAATAGCTTCGCCTTCTCCTGTAGAGACGGTCAACCGTATGCGGGCATCGCCCAACCTATTCGCCTGTAGCGTATCATAGCAGGCTTTTTCGAGGTCAAAAGTTCCCAGAGGCATACCGATGTGACGTGCAGCACTGGTAAGGCGATCGAGATGCCTCTGGAGACGAAAGATGTGCCCTGAATAGGAGCGCATCGTCTCAAAAAGGGCGTAGCCATAGAGAAAGCCATGGTCAAAAGGGGAGATTGTGGCCTGGGATCGAGGGAGCAAAGCGCCGTTAAGATAAACTATTTGCCCCATGTCGGCTCGGAGAAGCTGAGAAAGTTTCTCAGAATAGTATGTCCCACATCCGTCAGGACCGATTCGGGATGAAACTGTATCCCCTCAACCACGTATTCCTTGTGACGAACCCCCATAATTATCCTGTCCTCTGTCCACGCCGAGACTTCGAGACAATCCGCATGAGAGCCCTGCTCAATAATCAACGAATGATAGCGACCACCGAGGAAGGGATTGGGGACTCCAGAGTAAACGGTTCTACCGTCATGATACACGAGAGAGGTCTTGCCATGCATGGGTGGAGTTACCCTCCCGATCACGCCACCGTTTACGTGACCAATGCACTGATGGCCTAAACAAACGCCGAGTATGGGGATTTTACCACTGAAATGACGCACTACATCGTTGGAGATTCCCGCCTGCAGAGGGGTGCCCGGACCCGGAGAGATAACAAGATGGCTTGGGCCCATTCTTTCGATCTCGTCCAGCCCGATAGCATCATGGCGGTAAACCACCGGTTCCCAGCCCAGTTCTCCGATGTACTGCGCCAGGTTGTAAACAAAGGAATCGTAGTTATCTATAAGCAAGATCATCTCTTGGCCTCCGTTGCCAGTTCCGGAATCATGCTCAGGGCACGGATTAAAGCCCTGGCCTTATCCAGGGTCTCGATATACTCACCTTCGGGATCGGAATCATAGACTACACCACCGCCCACCTGAAAATACGCCCTGCCCCCCTTGACCAGGATGGTACGGATGACGATATTAAGATCGAGGCCGCCATCGAAACCGATGTATCCGATTGAACCAGTATAAACACTTCTCCTGGTAGGTTCAAGCTCATCGATAATCTCCATAGCCCTGACCTTGGGCGCACCGGTAATAGAGCCTCCGGGGAATGTGGCCTTGAGCAGGTCGATTGCACTCTTCCCCGGTCGAAGGTGCCCCTCAATCGTGGAGGTGAGGTGAAACACCGTGGAGTACTTTTCCAAGGCCATCAACTCGCTGACCCTCACCGTACCATAGCGGCACACTCGCCCCAGATCATTCCTCTCCAGATCGACGATCATCATATGCTCCGCCTTGTCCTTTATGCTTTGCACAAGCTCCAGAGCCAGTCTTTCATCCTCTCCCCGGTCTTTGCCCCGCGGCCTGGTTCCCTTTATCGGACGAGTCTCTACGACACCTTTTTGCAGTCGCAGAAACCGCTCCGGAGAGGCGCTGACCACAGCAACACCATCGAAGTTCAGATAGCCGGCAAAAGGAGCGGGATTGATCCGGCGCAACCTGCGGTAGAGTTCATACGGTGGCACAGGCATGTCAGCCTCGAATCGCTGCGACAGATTGGCCTGAAAAATGTCGCCGGCTTTAATATACTCTCTGACAGCCTCTACCGCTTTGAGATAGCCTTCGTGTGTGAAACCGGAGCACAGGCTCACCGACTCATTGTAGCTCGTATCATCAGGTTCATCTTCAGAAGGCATTCTCTGACAGGCTCCCTCCAGCATCCGCTTCAATTCCTTGAGCCGTGCCTCAGCCCTGGTATGCCTCTCATTCCCCCTCTCAGGGAAGCCTGTACTTGCAACGTACACCCTGTTCTCGAGGTGGTCAAAGATAACGACGGCATCGTAAAAAGCAAGATAGCACTCAGGTAGCTGCAGGTCATCAACCGCCGAGGATGGTAGCTTCTCGATAAAATATCCCAGGTCGTAGCTCAGGTACCCAACCGCTCCACCGACGAACGGTAGAGCAGTATGATTCCCGTCCAACTTGTACTTCTGTAGCAACTCTCCCAATACATCGAAAGGATTGCCGAAAACAGTACTCTCGCCCTCTGAGCTAAGGAGTGTGATCTCCCTGCCGCGGCTTCTCATCACCAGAAAGGGATCGCTGCCCATAAAAGAGTAACGTCCCAGTCTCTGATAGTCCATACCGCTGTCGAGGAAGAAAGCAAAGGGCCTGTCCTTGAATAGCTCGAATGCTTCCGGGGCAGTTAAGGAGATAGAAAGTTCCTCAATTAAGGGATAGTGTTTTGTATGGTTCTCGATGGGCACTGCGAATCCTTTTGCTTAACCTTTATTCATTGCTCAACCTGGTTATCTCGTGCACTTCTCTAATACCCTTCATTTCGTTATTTCAGCTTAGGGATTTCATCCCCGTACTCCTTTGACACCTTGATCCAACCCGTAATAGCATCCTTAATGTTCTCGATCGCTTCGTCGAAGGTATCGCCTTCCGAGACACACCCAAGAAGAGAAGGAACATAAACTGTGTACCCCCCCTCTTCGCAGGGTTCCAGCACTACCTTATAAGATAAAACCCGTGCCATAGTGACACCTTCCTACTTAATACGCTGCAAAAATTCACCCGATGTCAAGATGGCGATTGGCAAATCTGCGTTTTCAATCTCAGAGGTCATGATATGTTTTCGGTCCAATGTTAGCAAAATCAAAATAGCTGCCTTATCCTATTCCGTCAACAATAGCCTTGTTTATATTATTATACTCCTATTTAGTCAGCCTGTGGAGTTCATGGACTAAGTTGTCAATCTAGAATAGTCTCGAACTCCAACTCCGTGCCCCTGCGGAGGAGCGCCAGGTACGGTTCGTAGACGAAACGCCGGTTGCGTTGCTGCCCCGTCGTTTCCCTGAGCAAATCCAGTTCCCCAAGCTCGGTAACAAGGTTGCTTGCCGCAGGATAGGTGATATCCAGTAGCTGTGCCACATCGTTAATCTCGGCCATCGGCTCCTCGAACAGGTGATCCAGCAGCAATAGCGCCTTTGTAGAGCTATGTGCCTGCTCCAAAACCAGCTTCCGGTGCTGCTCCCGCATAGCGATAATCTGCCGTGCAGTATCAAAAGCCTCTTCAGAGACCAGCCAGATTCCGGTGAGGAAAAACTTGAGCCAGCTTTCCCAGTCACCGGTATCACGCACCTTTTGGAGCAGGCTGTAGTATTCATCTCTATTCTGCTTGAAATATGCGCTGAGGTAGAGCAGTGGGCGCGCCAGGACCTCGTGCTTGCACAATAGAAGCGTCACCAGCAAACGCCCGAGTCGACCGTTCCCGTCGAGAAAGGGGTGGATGGTTTCGAATTGTGCGTGTACCAGACCGCATTTTATCAGGAGAGGCATACTCGTAAAGCCCCTGATGTATGCCTCGAGGTCTGCCATCGCCCTTTCAACCTCGACTGGTGGCGGGGGAACAAAGGTCGCTGTGTGGATAGTAGAACCGGGGGAGCCAATCCAGTTCTGCACCTGGCGAAACAGGCCAGGTGACTTCTCTTTTCCTCGAACCCCATCCATCAGTAGAATGTGAAGCTCCCTGAGGAGTTCGCTGCCGATTGCTGATGTTTTCAACCTCTCCACACCCTGATCCATCGCCCGTACATGGTTAACGACCTCGGTAACATCAAACGACGGCCGGCGGCGCCTGGATACAACCTCCCAGGCGAGCACATCTTCCAGCGAGGCCTGAGTCCCTTCGATTTGCGAGCTGATGATAGCCTCCTTGCGCACATACATGGCGACAAAGAGGTCCGGATTGGGCAATATGTCGGTCGAGCCATCCAGACGCCCCAGAGATCGGTTTGCCTTGGACAGCAGGTCTGCCATCTCATAGTCTAACTCCACCTTTGGATCGGGAGGCAGCGCCCTGGGCACAAATGCTCTGTAGCCTGCCGGTTGTTCAGTATATACTCCTGCTCGTTTGTTGCGCTCATCTTTTTTATCCGTCATTACAATCATATCCTCGGGGCATAGCACGCTGTGCCCCTCCATATTAAACTGCTCCTTTACTATAGCTGCCTTTTGTTATTCTTATTAAAGAATAACACCGATATACTTTAATAACAAGATGGTTGCCGACGTATTTCGTGATAACTGTCACGTTGGAGCAACACATATCGATACCAACCTGAGGCTGATCGTGGTTTTTCTGCTCAAAAGCTGATCCAGATTCTGATGGAATATTGACATTTACCTATCAAAATTACAATACTACGTTTCTCACTTCATTTCCGATTCCCGATTGGACAACCAGGGCTCTTCTCTTATACAATCCATATGAGTTGAACCAGGCCTCGCTCTCAGGTCATAATTTCCATCAGACAAACGGTATCATATCAAAGGGGGATCAGTATGAAGATCAACGAGTTCATCGAACAGACCCTGAAAATGGCTCAACGTGGCCTCAGAAAATCGGTGGAGGACTTGAATCCCGGTGAGTTAGAATGGAAACCAGGGCCCGAGTCCAATCCGGTCGGATTTATCCTCTGGCATATGGCTCGTGCGGAGGATGCTATGATCAATTCCATAGCTCGTGGCGGACAACCCCAGCTGTGGGAGACAGAGAAGTGGCATGAAAAATCAGGCATGTCTGCTGATGCGAATGATACAGGCCTTATGTATACTGCAGAGCAGGTAGCAAGTTTCAAAATCCCTGAACTCAGTGTTCTCCTTGATTATCAGGACGCAGTGAGAGGCCAATCCTTAGAATACGTGAGAGGTATGGAACCGGCGAACTTCGAAGAAAAAGTGCAATTCCCATTCGGCCCTGAAATAACCAAAGGGCGCATGTTTACCATGCTTATCTCAGAGGTCTATCAGCATTGGGGACAGATAGCTTATCTGCGAGGTCTTATGCGTGGCCTGAACAAATGACCCCTGAGACACAATTGTATCCATACCAAAGCCTCGTATGTATAATTGAGCGATACTGGCAGATCAGCAGTCGCTGTTATGAAAAAGAGGCAGACAATCACATTGGGCAGTGTACGCTGTGCCCCGACACAGTAAATCCAGTGGGCATCTTTTAACCAAGCTCAAGCAAGGTTTCGTGAGGCAGCACACTAGCTTCGAAGAGAGGCTGAAATTCGCAATGCGTCCTCGTGACAGGCATCGATACATTTCCCACAGCGAATGCAGTCGCTCGAATCCTCTATGTCCTCTACCTCCGTGATCTTAACCGGGCAGATTTCGAGACAATCCTTGCACCCGTTACACTTCCTCTCATCCAGCTTGATAGTTACTATACCTACCCTGTTAAACACACCGAGTATACCGCCAAGTGGGCAGAGGTAGCGACACCAGAAACGCCCGATAAGGAAAAACGCAACCAATGCAATCGCCAGCGTTCCCAGGTGCACATAGAAGAATGTGCCAAAATCGAACTCAGGTGAGACAATGCGGTGCGGGATCGCGGCGAAGAGACTGCCCGCAGGGCAGATTTTGCAAAAAACAGTATCGGCGAGGAGCCATGCAAAAAAAACAGCCCCCACCAGTACCACCAATCGCATCCATGGAGCAGACCGTAAATTGATGAAATCACCACGCCGTCGCAGCCACATCACGATGTCCTGTACCGTGCCGAAAGGACAGGCCCAACCACACCAGAATCGCCCCGCCGCGATGCTGAACAGACCCAGTGCCCCGATTGCGTAAAACGGAAACTGCCCCAACGCTGCATACGTCTGAAATATACCTATAGGGCACGCAAATCCTGCAAGGGGACAGCCATAGCAATAGAAGAAGGGAATTACCACACCGGTTTTAAGGATTGGCAGGAAGCCGATATTCACCAAAACCAGAGCAAGTACCTGGGTAGTCCACCTCAATTTTCTCATCGGCACTTCAACCGCTCAATCCCAGGCACGATACACAGATGAAACGTACGGTATCTCTCACCAGACTATATTGATCTGCGACGAAGGCACCAACCAGGAACAAGAAAAGCGCTAGAAGAATCAGGCGGAGGCTAAGTAGCTTTTTTCGCACCATATTCTTACTCTCATACCTGCGATCACGTGGTATACCAGGTTACCCTAGTTCTGGAGCTCATTCTCCCATATGTCCAGCACTACCAGTGAATTCTGATAAAAATCGGCTACCGCCGCAGCCCCGACGATCCTCCCTATTTCACTTCCATCCGGCTTTGTGAAAACCGTCGTCGGCACTGCCCGTATAGTATAGAATTGATGGAGACTGCTCTTCCCGGCGTTACTTTTCAAGCAAGCGAAATTCTCATTCAAAAAATTACTCAGATCCTTATCGGATAACGTTGTTTCGTCCAGCTTCTTGCACGCCGGGCATACATCTGTGTAAAAATTCACCATTATAGGCTTGTTTTCAGCCTGTGCCTTGTCCAGGGCATCGCCCCAGCTGCTCAACCACTCAATCCTACCTTCTCCACCAGCAGTAGTAGTACACCCCACAACACCGATAAGTAAAGCACATAAGGCCACTACTACCACGATGTTTCCCATTCCCCTCATGAATACACCTCGCTTCTTTATACTGACACTACTACACCGTAGCATAACAACCATTAATGACAAGAAGCACTACACTGTCCTATAGCTATGTTAGAACTCCTGCTC
>JAXHUK010000043.1:0-12115 GCA_034189725.1 Chloroflexota bacterium
CCTTTCTGAAGGAGAACCAGGCCCGGGGATACTTCAGTGGGGAGCCGCTAGAACACTTCTACAACAGTCACGTGGGGGCAGGATCTGTCCTCTCAAACGCCTCGGACATGGCCAAGTATATCAAGATGGTTCTCGGTCACGGCCAGTGTGAAGGCAACCGGGTACTGCGGCCTGAGACTCTCGATGAGATGCTTACGCCGCAAGATCTGGGCATAGGCCTGGATTCTGTCAAATGGTCACGGCAGGGGCTGGGTTGGGGCTTGAGTGACCCTGAACTCGAATATGCCGGCCGGGTATGTGGACACGATGGTGCCACTGTAGGTTTCTGTAGCCATTTGGAGATATTGGTCGACCAGCAACTAGGTGTTGTAATTCTGACGAACTCTGACCAGAAGAATGCACTGGGTGTCATCGTCGAAATTGGCAGAGAGACCTTGAAACTGGCTATAAAGGACAAGGCTGGCATTGACCCGGTGGAGCTTTCCGAAGCATATCACTCGCCGCATGCTACTTGGCCACAGGAGAAGCTTGAGGCTTTGGCTGGGGTTTATGTCACAGAGGGAGGCTACGATACCATCAAGGCCACAGCCACGGGACTGGAGTGGACAATGGATGGAGGCACGCCGCAGAAGCTGGTTCCTCTGGAGAATGGCCGTTTTGCCCTACCTGACTCCCAGGAGTTCCAGATAGAATTCACTACGATCTCCGGACGGGACGTGATGGTTCTGCATAGTGCGTATACTGGTCTGCGGGGCGATAGATACGACCCAGGGCCTACGCCTGCCGTGTGGTCTAACCGGCTGGGGAAATACGAGATAACCAAGCTGTACCCGGATGACTGCTTTAGATTTCTTCCCGAAGAGCTGCGCTTAGTGCCCGACTCCATTGATCTAGCTGACAGGGACCGGATGCTGGTCATCAGGTATCCCGTACAGGGTACGGTGATTTGGCTGGTCATAGAGCCACTCAGCGACACCGTGGCATTGATTCGCGGACTGGGCAGTGACAAAGGTGGCGCGCTGCAGATTGTGATGGTTGATGGTGAGGAGCAGATTCAGCTCTGGGGAAGCCTGTACAAGAAATGATCGGAGTTCATAGAGCACGAGTCGAAATAGATGCTCGGGGAATTCCAGGGACACAACCACGTTCTCTCTAGTACCCTCTTGTGCTACACTTTGCCCAAGGGGGAGCGCATCCTCAAGTTTATAGTAGGCACTGAGGAATGCTTACCCACAAAGAAAAGGAGATAATTCAAATGGCAAAGTACTTGATTGAGGAGACCATGACAGCCCAGGCAGCGGCAGGTATTATGCAGAAGCCAGAAGACCGCACCGAGGTTCTACGGCCCATTTTTGAGGCTGCCGGTTGTAGGTTGGAGCAGTTTTACGTTTCTGCTATCGAGAACAAGGATTATTTTATAGTCGAGGCCCCTGACCTAAACAGTGTATACACAGTAGGTGCGACTTTCATGGCTGGGGGAACAGCATTATTTCTCAAGTATACACCGCTTCTAACAGTGCCTGAAGCAGTGGACTTACCGGCAAGTAACAAATTTCAAAGCATCTTAAGGTTGGTATGGGTACCACGAGAGACATAGCTGTGAATTCCAGGAATTCCAGTGGCACAATACTAAATTATTGACGATCGGTCAGTATACACAAAGCCATCGGTGAAGCACACTGCCAATATGCCCAAAATTCCATCAGCATGAACGAACAGGCAGGCCCATTGGAAGTGATTTGCTCATGGATTTCTCTGTCATTGCGAGCCGTAGGCGTGGCAATCTCACCGTCAGAATAGGTATATGTAGGGATTGCTTCGTCGCTTGCGCTCCTTGCAATGACGAGTAAGGTAGCCGCTTATTGAATTCATAGATTAAGGTGCCCATATCGAGAAACGAGATGATGCGCTTGTAACCGTGTCACCGCTGCTAGTAACTTAGTATCGTGTCCCCTGAATTGCCAAATTAAGGTGACTTCATCTCGACCCAATCCGGGTGACACTCGGGCAGGGAAACTTGCAGGAAGAGCTGTATCGCATCCATTGCTTGATTAACCTGCCAGTCAGTAAATCTATCTTGAGAGGCCAGGCCATTCACGAATTGCTTTACTGACACCGCCTTGCCAACATCGTCTGAGTAATGACCATCATCGAGGTACATCTTGACCCATCTTAATATGGTAGGGTCGTTGGTTGGGCCTTGTGGCAGGTTATTCTCTAAGGTACTGCTCAAATTCGCTGAGGAGCATGCTGTTTCGAGTCATCACTAACAGAATTCTTTGCTATATTATATGCAATACAGTATTATGTCGCTAAGCTATCCTATAACAAATATTTGCATATAAAATCTATATTGGGGAAATATACAGGGGAAAACACACGCCAATATAATAATAAGTTAGACCAAATAAAAGAAAGGTGTGGCAATGGCAAGACGAAATATATACAAACATTCCATCGACCTTAAGAAATTAAAGATAAAAAACGCCGAACGGAATGAATTTGCAAAAAGACTTGAAGAAATACCTTATCGTGGATATGAGGTAGAGGATATAACCGATGGGAGAAAAATTGTTATCGTGAAACCGGGAGGGAAACAGGCATGGGGGAAAATGCGAAAAGAAGACTTTTTCGTCTTCATTTATAACTCATTAGAGCAAACTCTTTGGCAAATAACCCACAAACAAATATACGAGGATTTAAACGAAAAAGCAAAAGTAGACAAAGTAGCTACTATCGAAATTTTAGAAGCATTTGAAAAAGTCTATCACGGTGAAGACCCAGAAGACACTCTAAAGTCAATTGCATTGAATAATCCGACAGGAGAAAATCCAGAAGCTCTTTTGAAAGCATATAAATGGATTTGGGGTCAGGAAGATGTTAATTATCCATCGGGTCAAGGAAGAGCTATGTCATGGGAAGGTTTAAAAGAATTATTAGAATCTTTGACAGAGGGTAATATCATGGGGAACTGATTTAACTTACAGATAGGAAATAACATGAGATACAAAGAAGCAGAAGAAAACTACATATTGCCGTTAATGGTCATGGAGAGTTCTGAATATTCTCCAAATCACTGTGTTTTTCGGAACGATGAAATCGGAATATGGCTCTATCACGCCAATTGCATCGAGTTTATGGATATGCTTATTAGCAAATACCCCGAAGGTAAGTTCGATATGATTTTTACGGACCCGCCATACTTTCTGTCGAATGGCGGCATTACCTGTCATGCCGGGAAGATGGTTAAGGTTGACAAAGGCCAATGGGACAAGTCGAACGGCCCCGAAATGAATCACGAGTTCAACATGGCATGGCTTTCGAGGTGCCAAAGAATACTGAAGCCTGACGGAACCATTTGGGTGTCTGGGACACACCATGTAATTCATTCTGTTGGCTATGCCATGCAACAACTAGGAATGAAGATCCTCAACGACATTACTTGGGAAAAACCAAACCCACCTCCGAACCTTTCTTGCCGCTATTTCACACATTCGACGGAAACAATAATATGGGCAGCTAAAACTGAAAAATCAAAGCATTGTTTTAATTATGACAAAATGCGTCAAGTCAACAAGGGTAAACAGATGAAAACGGTGTGGTCTTTCATGGCACCTAACGGAGAGGAAAAGGAATTTGGAAAACATCCTACTCAAAAGCCCGTCGCTCTTTTGGAAAGAATCATCTTGGCATCAACAAACGAAGGTGATTTGATTTTTGATCCTTTTTCAGGCAGTTCAACTACTGGTATAGCCGCAATAAATACTCATCGGAGGTTTGTGGGAACGGAACTTGAGTCTGAATTTATCAATCTGTCTATTGCCCGATTGAAGCGTGCGATAGGCATCTGGCAGTCATCGCTAAATTTCACACGCTAAGGGGTATTACAGTGGAAAGAGAAGAGGCAATCAGAAAATTGAAAGAATTGGAAGGTAAGGACTTGGTAGCACTTGCGAGTCGATATGATGTCACTGTTTGGAAAGGCAACAAAAAGAATAAGGGTTGGGCAGGACATGTGCTTGAACGATGTTTAGGGCTTCCGGTAAACTCGGCCCAGTCGCCAAATTTCGGTTCATGGGAGCTTAAGATAGTTCCTCTAAAAAGACTTGCAAACGGTAACATTGTAGTCAAAGAGACAATGGCTATTACTATGATTGACCCCTACAATGTAGCTAATACACCTTTTGAACAAAGCCACTTGCTTGCGAAACTCAAAAAGGCGGTTGTATGCGCTCGCCTCTTTGAGTCCCAAAATGAAGACAGATCAATCTTGGTGCGTGTCTCGGCATTTGACCTTAACGACAAATCCATCTATGAGCAGGTTAAAAGGGATTATGAAGAAACGAGAGGTTGTATTTTGATAAAAGGATTTGAACATCTCACAGGCGCAATGGGTGTATTGGTTCAACCGAGAACTAAGGGAGCTGGTCACGGAAGCACCAGCAGGGCTTTCTATGCGCGAACTCAATTTGTCGCAAAAATACTTGGAATTTAAATGGTCTAACAAGGCACTGCACTGGACAAGGATTCCGCTGTGCTCCATCCCCGCCAGTGAGTTCAAATCGTTAGGCGGCATTGCACGAACCATCTTGCAGCGAGGAGGTAAGATCATACCAAGAGCCTCTTGGTGTGGAAAATTGTCACCTTTAATGAGTGCGATGGTAAATGCTAACAATGCTCCGGCTTGGATTGTCGGTAATGCAAGAGACACCGTATCTATGAAGCAGCACATGAAGAGAGGCTACGAAGTAGATTGCTCTGATCATGTGACTCGCTATGATGATCTGGGGTTGGAACATTATATAAAAATTGCCAATTCCAGGGACACAATACTAAATTATTGACAATCGGTCAGTATACGCAAAGCCATCGGTGAAGCGCATCGCCGATATGCCAGAAACTCTGTCAACATGAACGAACAGGCAGGCCCATTGGAAGTGATTTGCTCATGGATTTCTCTGTCATTGCGAGCCGTAGGCGTGGCAATCTCACCGTCAGAATAGGTATATGTAGGGATTGCTTCGTCGCTTACGCTCCTCGCAATGACAACTAAGGTAGCCACTCATCAAACCCACGGATTATGGGGCCCATATCGAGAAACGAGATGATGCGCTTGTAACCGTGTCACCACTGATAGTAATTTAATATCGTGTTCCCCGAATCAGGATAATCACAGCAGCAGCCAGGACGATGCCCGTACCAATCATAATCCATAACAGGTAGAATGGAATGGTTGACACTGGTTCAACTGGAGGGGGTGGGGTAATAGAAACCTGAGGTATCGATGGTGATGGTGTAGGGGCTGTCTCGACACTAAAGACATTAGTCACCCAATCACCATGGCTGGTGGCACTGACAGCTCTCACCTTCCAGAAGTAGGTGACGGAGTAGTCTAAGTCCCTGTCACATCCCCAGGCTGTGGAAGTTAATACATTATCCCCGGTTATGGCAACAACTACATCGGTAAATCCACCATCCCTAGCCAGTACGAACTCATAACCAGTGGCGCCAGCAACCTGATGCCAGGTAAATGCAGGCCGTATCGGCACATTTGTGGCACCGGCTGATGGAGACACTCCACTGGACGATGTCAGTGATGACTGCTGGGTATCTCCAAGAGCTGGAGCAAATAACCAGATGTCAGACCACTGGCTCTTTATCGGCTCAATTGCCCTGGCTTGCCAGTAATAGGTATTGCCGCTGCTCAGTTGCGCCAAGCCAGTGCTATCGACATGGATGATAATTGCGTCAAAGTCGTCTACCTCGCTATCGTCGCTGCTGCCCGACCATACCCCTTGAGTGCCAGATGGGTCCAGGTAGATGGCTGCCTCATATCTGGTCGCTCCCGCTAACTTCTCCATATATAGAGCGAGGCTCGTGATATGGCAATTACAAGGATCAAGCGGTATTATAGCCCCATCCGCCGGTGCATCGAGCCTTGGACCGAGCTTGCACAGGGTATCTTGAAAGCAGTAAATAATCTGGTTGGCAGTGTCGATGCTCCACAGCTCGTTTTGCCCCGCGCCCTCCGATAACTTGAGGTAAGGAAGAGCGTGAGCGAAAACCATAGTGGGATCAAATGTGGTTCCCTCGGGCAATCCCTGATTCACCAAATCAAACTCAATTATGCTGGGGACTAGCGCTAAAGGATTCAGTGACCGCATCATACCCCCACTATTGACACTGGCTGGCTCCGATCTAAGAGCATAAAGCGTTCCCTCAACCCCCATAGCCAAACCGCTAATACACTGTCCACCCGCCAGCCGTATTATAATAGATCTATCGATCTGCTCCCATTCATCAGAAGCATCAATCATCCATCGCCAGATTCCACTATCAGGTGTATCAGTAGCGACGTAGATAGTCCTGTTTTCCTCAAAGTCAACATCGGCCATGACTTGCACATCACTGCCATCGACAGCCTCATAAATTCGAGTAAAGCTGTCACCTCCATCGGTAGAGTAAGCCACCTCTCCGTTTCTACCGCCAACAAGTATGGTTGCGTCTGGGGCAACAGACAGCATATTAATTTCGGAAAGACCGGTGTCCACCGGGTCCTGCCATATCCAGGCGCCATCTATAGTCTTGCTGATATAGCCTTCAGGTAAAGCTATATAAACAGTCTTTTCATCATAAACTACCATATCGATCACTGGCTCTGGAGTACTACACCATTGCCAGGTATTGCCACGATTATGCGAGACTGCCATTAGATTGCCGCCTGCTTCAGCAGCATACATAGTAGAATCATCGCTGTAACTGGCACTTAACCTTAAGATGACAGCATCTGTAATGGTATCCATCGTTAGCAGTCGCTGCCAATATTTGCCCAGCGGATCACCAGCACTGCGCCAGATACCCTCGGGACCGAAGGGGCTGTATGTCGTTATGAACAAGCTCTCAGAGTCAGGAGATGGTGCAATATCGGCCAGCTTGATAAGCGTATCCATGAGGCTCAATTGACGCCATTCATCGCCATTAAGGCTGGCGGAGAATGCGCTTTCATCCAGGCTGACTCCAGGACTCTGGCCAGTGCCGCAGTAGATTATCTCACCATCAGGACTCCAGCTTACCTTAGCATTACCTGGACCTGTGGGCGGCACCGAGGATAGCTGCCATGTGGGAGATAGGTCAAACGGATTGGCAGTCCGCCGCACCTGGACGTTTAGTGAGCCAGCAACAGGATTGGCATCGCCGGCAAGAAGCTTACCTGTAGTTCGCGTGCCATAATAAGCAATGCTGCTTATATCGATGTCGGCGCCACCATCGGCGTTTAGCCTGTAGAGGGCGATATCATCAAGACGATAAACATCGTCATCGGCGTCCGGCTCTCGGTCGTAACTTACAAAGAGCCGCCGCGACGATGCTTCATCACCTGAATAATTTGAGGGCAAAGCTAGTGACGAATAAATATGAGAAACTCCCGGCGCATCGCCGGCTGAGGCAATCTCTACCGGGTAGCCAGTCAGGTCGTTCCAAGATGTGGTCCCTGCTGAGTTATTCCGTTTGCCAGAGCATAACCAGGTCTTGTTCTGGTAGGCGGGAGCCACATCGCCACCAGTAGAGGCGATGACCAGAATCGTTCTATCTCTCTTGTAGTTGGGAGAAAAAGCAATTGTCGAGACCTCCCCACCAATATAATCTGGGTCGATAGCTAATTTCTGATTCTGCCACAACGCCAACAACTTTCCCAACTGAAATACCCATACCTGTCCAACAGTGAGGCCATCACCCCACATTGCCGTGCCAATGGCAATCTCTCTAAACGCCTTCCCACCTTGAGTATACTCGTTAGATACAGCTATCGCCTGAATGGTGCCTTGTAGATTGGGAACACTGCTATCGGTCCAGGTCACACCACCGTCAGTGGATACATAGACTGCGGAGCCCTCGTTGGTAACTACGGCTACGATACCGGGCTTGTCAGGAGCAACAGCGATCTTGCTGGCAGGTAATTCAGCCCCAGCACCAGCCAGATAAGAGGTTATGTCTTCCCATGTCACGCCGGCATTCAACGAGCGATAGACTTGGGAGTTTTCGCGGTCCACAGCATAAAGGACACCGTTGCGTCCGATGGCGATTTCGCTGACCTCAGAGGGAGTGACGACGATGTTGCCCTCTTTACCCGGCTTGTCTACCATTGTCCACTCCAGCTCAGTGTCTGCTTGGACTGGAGATGGCACAAGCACCATAAACAGCAGCACCACTGCCAGTAATCCGCAAGCCTGCTTAATTTTCATGTTTCAGCGTCATTATACATATGAAATGTTAATTTCCTGTTAATTTGCTTTATTATAATTTCGATGCTGATTTTTCCCAGAGTGCTGCCAGATTTAACAACTTTTTAACAATTTCCTGCCATACTATTTACTTGAAGGTGTGTTTTGCTTGATTACCAATTAGAATCTGTCAATTGTAAGACTCCTTGTGATTCTCCCTCCCCTGGCGGGAGGGAGTTAGAGGGAGGGGGATTTGACCCTCACCTTAATCCTCTCCCGTCAAGGGAGAGGAATTCTCTACGAGATTATGTGGTCAACTATGATATAAATGCAAAGGTGAATAGCAACGAGGGCGTTTTTGAGAGCCGAGGGACTCTTCTGCTTAGGTCTTGGGGTAAGGAATGGATTCCTTCACGCCTTAGACAAATAATATATAAGGGTATAGGTGAGTAACAATGAGAGTACTAAAAATAGTGCTGACTTTGATGCTATGCGGGATCAGCGTGGTATTTCTAAGCTGTGCTTCTGAATCAGAGCTAGAGCCGGCATCAGAGAATCAGGTAGTAACCGTGCAGCGGGGAGACCTGACCACAGATATCACCGCCAGCGGCAATCTGGCACTTTCCCTAATGGAGGACCTGGCTTTCGAGATGTCGGGAACAGTGGAAGAGGTACCAGTGGAAGAGGGAGAGTCCGTTGAACAGGGACTGGTGCTGGCCAGCCTGGATACTTCAGAATGGGAAACTCAGTTAAAAGCGTTGGAGCAACAGGTAACAGCGAAGGAACGTGACATGCTTCAGGCGGAGATAAATCTGGAGAATGCTGAACTTGCTCTGGAAAAGGCTGAGGAGCAGACCGCCACCTATGTCACCGGGGATATTGTAATAAGCGAATCCGCCGATCCCAAAGAAATAAGAATAAAAGAGCTGCAGGTCGAACTGGCTCAAGCACGATTGGAAGACACCCAGAAAGCACTCGAGGATGCTCAGGAAACATTAAGAGAAGCCCTCGACGCCAGTCCGGAGATTGTCGCTCCCTTCGACGGATTTATTACACGGGTCAACATTGACGGCGGCGATGAAGTGACGAAAGGCACGGTGGCGGTGCAGCTTGCTGACCCCAACAAGTTTGAAGCCGATATCCTAGTCAGCGAGATGGATATCCTGCAGGTGAAGCTGGAAGGAACAGCATATGTGCAGGTTGATGCCATGCAGGGAATGAATCTTCCTGCTGAGGTAACCCATATTTCACCGACAGCCACTATTCAGTCGGGGATAGTAAACTACAAGGTGAAGGTAGAAATAGAGTCACTTGAAGCCGTAATGCAGGAACGGCAACAGGCAATGCCGGACATTTCTTCTGGTAGGATTCCTGAGCGGCTTAAACAAGCTATTGAAGAAGGCCGCATTACTCAGGAACAAGCTGAAGAAATGATTGGACAGATGCAGCAGGGACAAATGGGACAGCAAGGACAGATACCGGCGATGATACCTGAAGACTTTCAGCTCAGGGAAGGACTGACCGTAACCGTTAGCATAATAATAGATGAGAGGAGCAATGTGCTGCTGGTGCCCAATGCGGCGATTACCACCCAGGGAAGACAAACCTATGTCCAGGTGCTGTCACCGGATGGCACCCTTGAAGAGCGCGCCATACAGACCGGCATCAGCGACTGGCAGTACACTGAGGTAACAGATGGGCTTAGCGAAGGCGAACAGGTGGTTCTTCCACAGGGAACTACCACTACATCGACGACACAGCAACAAAGACCACCAGGAGGATTGCCAGGCATGGGGAGGATGCTGCGGTGATTCGACTACAGGCTATAACCAAGGTCTATCCCATGGGCAATAGAGATCTGACTGTGCTCAGGGGAGTAAACCTCCATATCAGGCAGGGCGAGTTGGTAGCAATCATGGGGCCCTCCGGCTCGGGCAAGTCCACCATGCTTAACCTTATCGGCTGCCTGGATACACCAACATCCGGTAGCTACTATTTGGAAGGCAGAGAAGTCAGCCGGCTGGGCAGCGGCGATCTGGCCCAGCTCAGAGCTCAGAAGATTGGCTTTGTCTTTCAGACTTTCAATTTGCTGCCCCGGCTTTCTGCGCTGTCTAATGTAGAACTTGGCATGAGATATGCTGGCGGTGTTGATCGCCAACGTGCCATGGATGAATTGGACAAGGTCGGGCTCTCCAACCGGGCTAATCATCGTCCCACCGAGCTTTCGGGTGGAGAGCAGCAGAGGGTTGCCATTGCCCGGGCCCTGGTGAAAAACCCACCCCTCCTTCTGGCGGACGAGCCTACAGGCAATTTGGACAGCCGCTCCGGCGAGGATATTATCTCCATACTTACAACATTACATGCCGAGCAGGCCATCACCCTGATCATGATAACCCATGACGCCAACATCGCTAGCCATTGCCAGCGTATAATCCATATCAAGGATGGCCAGATAGTGGAGAAGGAGAAGGGATGAAGAAATGGCTTGAACCTTTATCCACCGCCTGGGAAGGGGTAAGGACACACAAGCTCCGTAGCTTCTTAACTATGCTCGGAATTGTTATCGGCGTAGCCGCCGTGATTAGCCTGATGTCCATCGGTAGAGGGGCTTCAGCAGATATTCTAGCACGCATCGGAAGTATGGGTTCAGACCTCATTACCATCAGCCCAGGGGCGAGTATGGGCCCTGGGGGTTACAGGGGTGCTGCCGGCAGCGTTCGGACCCTCACTCTGGAAGATGCGGAGGTTATAGCGGAGCAGGTTCCCTACATATCGGCAGTGGCTCCTGTCTACTCAACACAACTCCAACTGGTTGTCGGGGGTGAAAATATGAATACCCAGGTCATCGGTGTACCTCCTGAGTATCAGGATATACAGAATTTAGATATTGCCAGTGGTGCTTTCTTCATTGAATATGATTATCAGCGGGGCTCGAAGGTAGTTGTACTCGGTTCTGAGGTGAAAGAGACACTGTTCGGAGACGCTGACCCAATAGGGCAGCAGCTACGGATGGGCACTAATATTGTCCGTGTCATTGGCGTTCTGGAGAGCAAGGGGACAATGTTCGGCTCACCCGATGACGCTATCTTTGTTCCGCTAACTGCCCTGCAGCAGATGGTAAGCCAGCAACGAACCGCGCAGGGACAGCGCGTAGTGTCATCTATAGCACTGACGGTAAGCGACGAGGAGCAGGCAGATAACGTCGTGGAAGAAATCACCAGCTTGCTCAGAACACGCCACCGACTCGGGCCTAATGTAGATGATGACTTTAGAATCACCTCTATTGAGGAGATAACCGAAACTATAACTGAAACGACGCAAACGATGACTCTTATGCTGGGCGCTATAGCTGCCATTTCGCTGTTGGTGGGAGGCATCGGGGTGATGAACATAATGCTGGTTTCAGTACTGGAAAGGACCAGAGAAATAGGCATCCGCAAGGCGCTGGGAGCCAGGGAGCGGGATATTTGGGTTCAATTCCTGATTGAAGCAGCATTCCTTTCATTCGCCGGTGGCATCATCGGGGTTATCATGGGCTGGATAATCTCAATAATTGTTAACAGCACGGGACTGATGACGACTCTGGTTACTGCCGATATAGTTGTCCTTGCCGTATCGGTATCGGTTGGCATTGGGCTATTCTTTGGATTCTATCCCGCCTGGAATGCCTCCCGTCTTAACCCCATCGAAGCACTCAGGTCTGAGTAGGATCAATTTACCTGCTACGCTGCTTTTGCTATTGAACGATAAGATGCAACTTCTTTGAGGTTGCTGCGTTTTATAAGTAAGATTGTCCTTATCGGCTAACATGGATTTGAGCGAAGAGAAAGAGCTTGTTGAAAAGGCTCGGAGGACTCCTGAAGCTTTTGGCGAGCTTTACGATCAGTATTATTCCC
>JAXHUK010000044.1:0-9866 GCA_034189725.1 Chloroflexota bacterium
GGAATTATTTTTAGGCTGTGCTGCAGTCGGTTTTTTTCCTTTTCGTCGTGGAGGCCTGGAATGTGCCCATGTTCCCTTGAAGAAGTTGCGGTCCAGTAAGTGTCTGTCATCTGCGACATCGAGAAGATCGCGGGATACGTTGCTCTCAAAGTAGGCTACCTCGACATGTTTCCCCATATTTTTCACTGCTTGTAGGGCATAGGCGAAGTCCGAATCACCGCTCACTAATACTGCCACATCATAGAGCCCATTCCAGGCGAAGTCGAGCAGATCAGTCACGAGCATCACATCGATGCCTTTCTCAACAGGAATACCTTGCGACAGCTTGGTTCCTCCCAGTCGCACTTCGAGATACGGTGTTTCACGGAGAGCGCTGAGGAACTCTTGCTGTTCACGGGAACCTTCTGCCCGCTGGCTTGGGTCCTGTAAGACGTTGTAGTAATAGGTACGAAACAAGCGTCGCTCGCCGCGTAGCTTATTGGTAAACTCTGCGAAGTTGAGGTCGTAGCGCCTGAAGTTAGCGCGTAAGGCGTGATATAAGTTGCTTCCATCTATGAATATCGCCACTCTGTCTTCCATAAAGTCCTCCAGAAAATACTCCTATGCAATAATACGTTAGTTCTTAATGGTTAGTCAAGAGTAGAATGTTCGATTTGGTATCACCTACTCCTTGATTAATAGAGCAAATCCCAATATCGCCATCCCTGCCATTGCTGCGCCGAAGATGAATGTTGCCGCTGGATCCAGTAACTCCCATAAAAGACCAGCGATTATGCTCGCTAGCAGCAGGCTGACTCCGATAGCGCCATGATAGAGCCCATAGGCTGTTCCTCGCTTTCTGGAAGGGACCATATCGGCGACAAAGGCTTTTGTTACTCCCTCAGCTGCTCCGTAGTAGATCCCGTAAAAAGCGAAAAGTAAAACTAAGTAGAGCACATTCCATGATTCGGATGCCAGAGCGAAAACGAGGTAGATGGCGACATATATCGACCACGCGAAGATGATAACCTTTTTCCGCCCAATTCTGTCCGACAGCCTGCCAAAGGGATAGGCAGTTGCAGCGTAGACTATATTCAGCGGGATAAGCATGAGCAGTATAAGCGGTGGGGATAGACCGATGTCGCTCACCCTCAGTATCAAGAAAATATCTGCGGAGTTACCCAAGGTAAACAGGACCATTATTGCCAGGAAAATCTTAAACTGTCTGTCGAAGCTTCCATCAGTTGCTGGCATGCCCGCCTCACCTGCACTGGGGTGTGAAGCTTTCGCCTCATGAACGAAAAAGACGAGGACGAGCACAGCAAGAATCGCAGGGATTGTCCCTATGATGATCAGCCAGCGAAACGTGTCTCCGGCAAGCTCCAGTGGCTGCCATCCCTGCATTAAATAGACGATGAGCGCGGCGATAGCGATGCCAACGACAGCGCCTGAGGTGTCGAGGGCGCGATGAAAACCGAATGCCCGTCCCATCGCTTCCGCAGAGGTTGAGTCAGCAACCAGGGCATCACGAGGCGAAGCGCGGATACCTTTCCCTGTGCGCTCGAAGAAGCGGACAATCAGTGCAACTGCCCCGCTTGAGGCGATAAGGAGAAACGGCTTGGCGATGGTGGAGACAGTATAGCCCAGGGTAGCCAACCACTTGCGCTGTCCCAGTTTATCGCTAGCCCACCCGCTAACCAGCTTCAGTATCGTGGCAACACTATCACCGAGCCCTTCGATAAGACCGATAAATGCAGGGCCAACTAATAAAACGTGCGATAGGAACAGGGGAAACACATTGAATATCATCTCGCTGGACACATCGGTGAGGAAACTCACCCAGCCCAGAAAAAACACATTGCGGCTGACCCCAAAGGGCCCTTTTTTATCGTTTTGTTCCATGAGCTAATTATCTGATCCTTCTGACTCTTCCTCGATTACTTCTTCGACAAGCTCTGTAATTTTCGCTCTTGCCTCGCCGAGGGCTGTCAGTCCCTTCTCTGTTATCGTGTAGTATTTGCGAACCTTCCCCTTGACTACCTTCTGCTGCACGGAAAGGTAGCCTTCATTCGCCAGATGATGCAGGGTAGGGTAGATAGTCCCCGGGCTTAACCGATAGCCATGCCGCCCCAATTCCTCCGAGACCTCCACCCCGCATATCGGTTCCTTGGAAGCGTGATAGAGGATATGTATCTTCACGAAGCCTATGAAAAAATCCTTCAGCATACTACTGCTCTGTATCACATTCCGATATCGCATTATGATATCATTACTTGCATATATTAGTCAAGAACAGCAGTATACAGGCTCTTTTCTTGATGAACACTGACGAAAGATGTATCATACGGTAAGCATTCAGCCGTCGGTTTGCAGCATGCAGTAGTCAGGGATTGTGGGAGAACCACTTCTTTCGGAAATGCTAGCAGCTTTTGGATTACATTGATCCCCGACTGCTGATCCCTTGAATTAGCCGTGTATCAAGATACTATAGCCGCGATATCTACGCCAATTGGTGAGGGTGGTGTCGGGATCGTGAGGTTGAGTGGGGAAAGGGCACGACACATTGCTCAGCGCCTGTTCCCCAAAGAACTGGCGAACCGGCATTTGATCTATGGCCACATAGTCGATCCCGAAAGCGGAGAGGTTGTCGACGAAGTCCTTGTGGCCTATATGCAATCGCCTCACACATATACGAGAGAAGATATAGTGGAGATCAACTGCCATGGTGGGCCTCTGGTCGTGCAGCGCGTTCTCGGATTGGCATTGAGACATGGCGCTCGGCTGGCCAATCCTGGTGAATTTACCCTGAGAGCGTTTCTCAACGGCAGGATAGACCTTGCCCAGGCGGAGTCGGTGTTGGACGTAGTTCGAGCCAAGACCGAAGCGAGCTTGCGATTAGCGATACAAGGGCTTGATGGCAAACTCTCGTCCCAGATTCGAGAGGTGCGTACCAGCTTAATGGATGTACTCGCTTATCTTACTGCTAGGATAGATTTTCCTGATGATGAGGTTGAGGAGCGGGACATCACTGGAGCCCTGGAATACGCCCAACTGATGCTACACGATCTCGTTGCCAACGCCGATGCTGGTATGGTTTATAGACAGGGGGTGAGAACGGCTATCGTGGGACGCCCCAATGTGGGAAAGTCGAGTTTGCTGAATTGCCTTCTCCGGCAGAGTCGTGCGATCGTAACTTCCATTCCGGGTACGACGCGGGATACCCTGGAGGAGATGGTGAATCTAAAAGGCGTGCCTTTCCTGCTTATCGACACCGCTGGTTTCATCGATAGCAGTGACGAGGTGGAGGTGTTAGCAGTAGAGCGAAGCAGAAAGACTGTTGCCCAGGCGGACTTTGTGTTGTTCGTCATTGATACCAGTGAGCCACTGACTTCCTCGGATAGAGAGTTAATCCATCTACTTGCGGGAAAAACGGTGCTTGTAGCAGCTAATAAGTGCGACTTGCCGCTCATAGCAGACCGAGGAGAGTTACCCTGGCCAAGTATCTTAACCTCAGCGCGAACTGGCGAGGGGCTTACTGCTCTGGAGAACGGAATGGTGAATGCGGTTGTGTGTGGTACGGTAGTGACATCAGATGCTGTGATGGTAACCAATCCTCGTCACAAGGTGGCCCTCCAGAAAGCAGAAATAAGTCTCGCTCAAGCTCGACGTGCCATAGAGCAGGATCTGCCCGATGATTTCATTACCATAGACCTGGCAGCAGCACTGCACGCTCTGGGTGAGATAACAGGTGAGACTATTACCGAAGAGCTACTCGATACCATATTTAGCAGCTTCTGCATCGGGAAATAGCAGCTAATACGTGGGCCCACTCGTAATGAACAATCCTGGTAAGTAGAGAGTGCCATGTCATGACGACATAACTCTTTAGTAACATAAAGAGTTATGTCGTCAATAAGATAATGACTAATCCGATATACGTACATGCCAGGGAGCCTGCAGGTCGCTCTCCTCTGTGAAGTAGCACATCACCAGTGCACTACGCCTCCGTCCACGTTTATTGTCTGGCCTGTGATAAAGTCACTTAGTTCTGATGAGAGGAAGAGTACAGCTCCTACGAGGTCCTCTGGTTCTTCTTCACGTCCCAAGGCTGCCTGAGCAGCAATTTGCTTTTCCATTCCTTCAGCACCAGACACCTTCATTATATCTCGCGAAGCCTGGCTCATAGTGAAGCCGGGAGTGATGCAATTGACCCGGATGCCGAAGCCTCCAAGTTCGCGAGACAAAACTCGGCTCATGGCCCAAACTGCCCCTTTGGATGTGACATAGTGCAGGAGCCCTGGTACACCCATAAGGATGGTGCCCGACGATATGTTGATTATCTTGCCATACTGCTGCTGCATCATGTGGGGAGCGACAGCCTTGGTACACTGCCAGACGCCCTTCACATTTATCGACATCAGACGGTCCCACTCTTCCTCGCTGATCTCGTGGAAGGCCTGCATTTTCAGGTCACCGTACAATGCCGCGTTGTTGATCAGGATGTCGATTTTGCCAAAGGCCTCCACCGTTTTGGCTGCCATCTGTTGCGTGCTCTCCGCACTACGGACGTCGAGTTTGATGCCGAGGGCTTCACCACCTGCCTGTTTGATTTTTGTCACTGTCTCAGTAGTATCTATGATATCGGCCACTACTACCTTAGCCCCTTCCCTGTGTAATCCCAGACAATAGGATTGCCCGAGGCCCCGCGCGCCTCCTGTAACGATAGCTACCCGGTTTTCCAGTAACATGACAGCTACTCCTTTCCCACCGGTTTTTTTAATAGTGAAATCCTGAGATCAGCGTGCTACGGCCATCGTTGTTGTTTCGCAGAGTGTCGTCAGCGTTTATAGCACGAGGATGGGAGAACACTGTAACGTAACTACAAGAGTTTGTCAAGCATACGATTGATGCTATACGATGTTGTCAATCGTCGGATGCCATCGAGCATATCAGTTCACGATAGAGACTGACATGGAACTGGAAGGAACAACTCTATTAAATGAGTTGAATAACATCAATCTCCCGTCTATACTATATAGCTAGGTATCTATGGTTCAGGGCAGCTTTTATGTTGTGAAGGGGGAAAATGAAGTCAGTAAAAATTTACCATGAACCGAAGCTTGTTAACCCATGTCTGATTGCGGCATGGCCTGGTGTAGGAAATGTCGCGTTGATTGCTGCCACGTATCTTAAAGATGGATTGGGTGCCACAGAATTCGGTGAGATCGAGATGTGTGAATTTTTCGATGTTGACGGGGTTTTTATCAACGATAATATTATCGAAGTGCCACAATTACCAACGAGCAAGTTCTACTACTGGAACAGCGGTGACGAAGGAAAAGACATAATAATACTTTTGGCTGAAACACAGCCCGGGTTTAAAGCATATGAATATGCCAGTACGGTGATAGATGTTGCGCAGAAATTCGGAGTAAAAAGAGTCTATACTCTTGCCGCTTCGCTTACTGAGCATTACCCGAGTAATCCGCGAGTGCTGGGTGCGGCGAGCGTTCCTGGGTTGCTTGATGAGTTTCAGGGACTTGAGGTCGTGCTCGCGGGGGATTTTTATATTGCCGGGCTCAATGGTTTATTGCTGGGGGTTGCCAAGGAAAGGGGTATAGAGGGTCTATGCTTGCTGGGGGAAACGGCGAAGTATGCTGCCAAGATAGCGAATCCCATAGCTTCGCAGGCGGTGCTCAGAATCCTCACGAAGCTTCTTGGTATTGAGATCGACATGGCTGAGATGGATGAATTTGTGGAAAACATGGAGAAGCAGATCAAAGAGATCAGTGATGAGATGAGAAGAGAGTTTTTACAACGTTTCACCAAGCCGATTTGGGAACGCGAGGAATATGAGGAGAATTAGATCTGGATAAACGCGCTAGCGTGATTCGTTACATCAAAGACAAGCTAAATGAATAGCCCCGAATGAATTCGGGGCTATTGTTGTTTCGTCAACTGAGCCCAAAGTAGCCATGCCCTTCGAGTGTTATCCAGGCAGGTCTGATTGTTGCTCAGGCTCCTGGGTGTTAGTAGTCGCCGCAACTGGTCCAGAGGCAGGCACTGGCTCGTTGAACACTGCCTCAAGGGCAGCGCCCTCGAGCGTTTCCTCTGATATCAATCTCTCCGCTATTTGAACGAGCTTGTCTTTGTGGGTAGTTAAAATCTCTTTAGCATCATTGTAAGCTTTTTCGATGAGCCGCCCAATCTCCTCGTCAATATCATCTGCTACCCTATCACCATAGTCTTTTTGCTCATCCACCATCCTCCCCAGGAATACTAACTCTTCTCTGTGGCCAAAAGTACGCAAACCGAGTTTGGTACTCATACCATATTCCTTGATCATCTTACGAACAAGTAAGGTAGCGTGTTCCAGGTCGCTGCTTGCTCCTGTTGTTACCTCTTCACTACCGAATATGATCTCCTCGGCAGCGCGTCCTCCCAAGTAGGTGGTTATGATGTCCTGCAACTGCGTGATGCTATACAAGTGGCGGTCTTCTGTAGGGAGTTGCTTGGTATAACCTCCAGCCATGCCCCGGGCAACGATGGAAATCTTATGCACGGGATCCGCATGTTTCAACATACGGGCTACTAAAGCATGACCTGCTTCATGATACGCAACGATCTCCTTCTCGTTCTGACTAACGACCCGACTCTTACGCTCTGGACCGAGCTGGACACGGTCTATCGACTCCTGCAACTCGGCCATACCGATGGCATTCTTGTTTCGCCTTGCTGCCAAAATCGCGGCCTCGTTAACCAGATTTGCCAGATCAGCGCCGCTGAAAAACGGGGTTTGCTTGGCTATTATTTCCAGGTCAACGTCGTCTTCCAGTGGCTTGCCTTTGGCATGAACCTCCATTATAGCCTTGCGGCCATGGATATCGGGTTGGTCAAGGACCACTCGACGGTCGAACCTGCCAGGACGTAGAAGTGCCGGGTCGAGTATATCAGGGCGGTTTGTAGCTGAAATAATGATGACCTTTGTGCTGGAGTCGAAACCGTCCATCTCCACCAGGATTTGATTCAGTGTCTGCTCTCTTTCGTCGTGTCCGCCACCCAGACCTGCTCCACGGTGACGGCCAACAGCATCGATCTCGTCGACAAAGATTATAGCTGGAGCATTGCGTTTGGCCTGGTCGAAGAGGTCTCGTACTCGGGAGGCGCCGACTCCAACAAACATCTCGACAAATTCACTACCACTTATAGAGAAGAATGGCGTCCCCGCTTCGCCAGCAACAGCCCTGGCTAGCAAAGTCTTACCTGTTCCCGGAGGGCCTACGAGCAATACTCCCCGTGGGATCCGAGCCCCCAGGGCGATAAACTTCTCAGGACATTTGAGGAATTCTACAACCTCTTGCAACTCCTGCTTCGCCTCCTCGACTCCTGCCACATCATTGAATGAGATTGTTGGCTTATCACCACTGGCTAGCCGTGCACGGCTCTTGCCAAACGCCATGGCTTGATTCGAGCCACCCTGTGCTCGGCGTAATATAAATATGATTAGCGCCCCAAAGAGAATTAATGGCAGGAAGTTGATTAGTATCGATCCCCAACTGCCCCATCCGCTGGGTTGCTCGTAGTTGATAGATATTTTCCCCTGTGCAATCCCTTCCTCAAATTCCTTGAATGCGTCAAAGCCTTCGGGGACAGTGGTTTCGAAAACTTCATCATTGATGATTGCAATCAAGGAAGTGTTCTTGATTGTAACTTCACCGCCGCTCTCTTTTACTTTGTTGAATACCTCCAGCGTTGTGGGAGGTTCAACTTCTCCCCTGGGTGAGATAAGCGTGACGAAGATAGCAACCACTGCCATCATAATGAGAATCCAGATTATCACTCGACGAGACATTTTGGGCATCATTGACCTTTTAATAGTTCTATGACGATTATATCAGATTGACAACCAGAATTAAAGTTGGTATGTTGCAAGCGATAGCTCACATGTTCGTAATTATATTGAGTAACCGGAGTCCCTTGTGGTATACTCTCAAACAGCGAGGGCGTATCACAATATTCATTCTTTACGAGTCCGTGTCACGGCCCTTTAGCTGGTGATAACCAGTAAAAACGACGCAATCAAGAGCCGCTTTTTGAGAGGTATCAGATGTCCCTTGACCTCAATCAGGTAGTAATTCAAATTGAAAATATGGCAGAGACCCTGAAGGAAGATGAACAGACCTGGCAGGGTTGCCTTAACCGTGCCCTGGAGGTTTTTCGTACTCAATCAACCGATATTGACTCACTGAAACGAAAGATCAAGAATAGCAAAGTTACGTGGTTGGTTGCCGGGATAGCAGAAGAACTGCTGGGGAACCATAAACCTGACCTTTGTCCTCATAATTTCGTTGTTGTTGCCAGCGATGGTTCTCATATAGATGTTGATCGACATAGCCCTGCCAGGTGTTACCTGATCAACGTCGGTACAACTATCTTGTGCTATGGGCAGGACCCGGATGCCATTCTTTGTAGCCAGCCGACCTTGTATGCAAACCAAGATGATATGACTATAGCGGACCCCCTTGGCAGCGGAGGGTATCCAGTTGCCGGCGCTCTATTGGGGATAAAGCGAATGGTTGCCGAGTGCATGGCTTTAGCAGAGATTGGCGAGGGGCTTTCCCCACGTCTGCCAGCCATCGCCCTGCTCGATGGCTCGCTCATTATGTGGGGTCTGGCAGGTGATGTCTATCCGGAATACGTCAGGACGGAATTGCTGAAAAAGGGTTTCCTCACAGCCCTGGGTAAAATCGAGGAAATGGGCCAGAATAGAGAATTGGCCCTTGCCAGCTATATCAGCCATTCTCAGAGTAGTGAGGTGATAAACGCTCTCAGGATCGCAATTTGCCCGCATGATTCGCCTGATTGCGACCGTCATTGTCCTCGAAGCTCGCCATCACTGGAGAGGGCGTGTGACGCTGTTGCGGGTATCCGTGACCGCGACCTGTTTTATGCCCTTCTGGAACCAGGTGAAAGATCGGCTACGTTCATCAGCCGTTCCTCTGTAGTTGAGAAATACTACGGGGAGCATGAGGTTCGATTCTTCTACTTGAGGGTTGATGATGAGATTGCCCGTGTGGAGTTCCCGGGATGGGTCGAAGCGAGGGGACAGGTTGATTTTGTTCATGCATTACTATTGGATCAATGCCATCGCGGGCAGGGCTATCCTGTCGCCCTCAGCGAGTCACATGAGCAAGCAGTTGTTACATCGGTTGATAGAGAGCGATTTCAACACCTTGTCGAGCATGCTCTCACTGAAAAAAAGGTATCCACAGCTACTTCGGCGAAAAGCAGAAGTAAACGCACCAGGTGGGTTTAGGTGTATGATGGATTACAAGTATCCGAGGCAAGCAGAGCAAAAGTTCGCGAATAGAGCTTTTGCTGCGATGCCTTAGGGCAAATTGAATAAAGAGGTGCGAAATGACGGCAGCTAAACGACTTCATCCAGCATTCCAGCATAACCACTACCTGTTTCGTAAGCAGGTTTTTAAGCTGTTCGGCGAGGCTTTTCATGTCTATGACGAATACGGAAGCGTTATTCTTTATTCCAAGCAGAGGCCGTTCAAACTGAGAGAGGACTTTCGCGTTTACTCGGGTGAAACACAGGCTCAAGAACTTTTGACTGTGAAAACTCCCACGATGATTGACTTCGGTGCAACCTATAATGTTCAAGATGCAACGACAGGGGAAGCAATTGGAGCCATAAGACGAAAGGGACTCAAATCCATTTTCAAGGATGAATGGACCTTTCTTTCCAGCGAAGGCCTGGAGGTCGGGAAACTGAGTGAAAGCAGCATGGCAGGAGCTTTCCTGAGCAGATTTATTAACCTGGTTCCGCAAACCTATGTTGTCACCTCAGCGGATGGCAGGATAATTGCGGAAATAAAGCA